>CALIBK010000044.1 GCA_938045955.1 uncultured bacterium
AGGGGAAATTTTAAATTTTTACTTGCTTTGTGGTTTTCCTAAGACCTCTTCGAAGAAGGCCTCATCCACAAGCTTCCCCTGGGCAATATTCTGGCGATACTTGATGAAATCGATGGTATCCACTCCTGTAATCTTCTTGGTATTGAAGGCCCCGAAGCCAAGGAAAGCCTCTCCCATCATATTGACTGCAAGCCAGTGACGGTTCGGATTCTTCATCTGATCCCAGAAGAATTTCTTCTTGTTTCGAATCCCATCAATTGACATCATCAGACAGCCCGGAAAGAGATTGGCAAAGGTCCAGACGATTCTATCAATCTCTGCATCAAGAAGAGAAAAGTCATATTCGTTATTCTTCAGTTTATTGTTAACCCACTCTCTTGCCTTCTTGAACTCATCCCCGGTCTTGAATTCCCCATAAACAATCTCACCATCTTTTACATAGGTGTCCGTGATGACTTGAGGATTCCTGACCCAGTTCCCCTTCTCATCCTTTAGCACAGGAACACACTTTGAGATGAGTCCTTTCCGCCACATCTTATAGGCAGACCACATCTCACAACTGATGCAGCTCCACATTGCATCCTCGATGGAGAGATACCATGGAAGGAAATCAGAAGCCCCTCCCACAGGTGCAGATCCATGCCTTGGTCCTGCCTGGCCAAAGACGGCGAGATCTGAAGCGATCGTAAGGTCGCAGGCGGTACCGATCTCCTGACCTCCTGCCACCCTCATTCCATTCGCCCGACAGATGACAGGTTTTTTGCACATGAGGATGGAGTCCACCATGTTGTTGAAAAGTTCCATATAGGCCCCATACTCCTCAGGCCTCTTGCTATAATACTCTGAATACTCTTTTGTATTTCCCCCTGTGCAAAAGGCAAAGGGTCCCGTACCGGTAAAAACCACTGCTACTACGGAACGATCTGTGGAGGCATTCTCGAATCCTGCAATTACCCCTTTGACCATCTCTGTGGTGTAGGAATTATACTGAGCAGGATTATTCAATCTGATCCATGAAACATAAAGCCCCTCGATGACATTTCCCTTTGGATCTTTAAGGGGTTTCTTCTCATATACCGTGCAAGGGGGTTCTGTTCCCCAATGCTCTTCACCATAGCGATTATGATCTTTTAATTCATGCTCTCTTGGCATCCACTCAAGGGACATAGACATCCTCCTTTCTCATTAATTATATGATTTCGAAATTCGTGCTTCGGATCTCGAATTTTATTTTAAAAATCTGGTGTAAGGACAATTCTTCTGGCCGGGGAGCCAGCCTTATGAACCTCTTCAAAAACCGTGGCGATCTGACTCATGGGTCGCGTTTCCACGAAGGGTTCGATGACAATCTTCTTCGTGAGAACCATATCGAGAACAATGGGATAGTATTCAGGCAAACATCCCCAGGTTCCGATAATCTCAGCATCAAACGCCATCAGCCTTGAGATGCTATACTCATTTCGTGCCATCCCGAAACCGATCACGATGAGCTTCCCTGTAAAGGAGAGGAGTTCCAATGCAAGGTCCTGCCCGGCTTTGGTACCACTGACCTCAAAGATCTTCCATCCAAAACCAGCCTCGAGCCCGTTCTTCTTGCAAATGTCACGAAACTCGTTTCGGATATCCTTGATCTGTTTGTCCTGGGAACTGATGACAAAATCGACCCCATACTTCAGTGCCCTCTGAAGCTTCTCTGGATTCCTTGCGATGCCGATCACAGTCTTCGCCCCCAGAGCCTTTGCCGTCTGAGCCATATAGACCCCGACTCCGCCTGTCACACCGATAATAATCACATTATCTCCAGGCTGGAGATTGGCCCTTTTGGCCGCCTGAAAAGGCGTTGTCACCGCATCCGCAACCACGGCAAGATGCTCCAGGGGAATATCTCCCCGATTCCTCACCTCACATAGATCAATGGAAGGAACAGGAATATGACTCGAATACCCTCCATAGATTCCCAGACTATTTCCGGGCATCTTTTGGGCTAAACATCGATTCCCTCTCCCTGTCTTACAGAGAAGGCATTTTCGACAGGGCATGACCGCTGGAATGATCACCTCCTTTCCAATCCATCTTTCATCTCCCGCAACAACGGTTCCGCTGATTTCGTGGCCTAATGTGAGGGGCGGTTTTTGAACGGTAGGAACCCCATCATAAAAATATCCCAGATCGGTATGACAGACCCCGCATCCTGCTACTTTAACCAAAACTTCTTCGGGTCCTAAAGGAGGAACAGGAATCGAAACCCTCTCTAACCTTCCAGGTTTGATTTCTCCTGTCTCCTTATCTTTGATGGTGGGCTGGACCATCTGCCAGGTTTGAATTTTATCTGGTATGGCTGTCATCATAATTCACCCCCTCCTTGATTTTGAATTCGAAATTCGAATATCGAAATTCAAATTTCGTGCTTCGGATCCCTTTCGTTCAGGTAAGCCCTAATCCTCCGTCCACGCAGATGAGCTGTCCTGTAATATAATTGGCTTCATCAGAGGCGAGAAAAACAAAGACGGGAGCAACCTCTTCGGGTTCTGCGAAACGGCCAAGGAGAATCCGGCCCGTATAGATTTCTTTCAGTTTTGGATCGGTACGAATCTTTTCGGTCATCTCGGTGCTGACATAACCCGGAGAGACCACATTGACGGTGATCCCGTAACCAGCCAGTTCACGGGCTGCCGATTTGGTCAGGGCAATGATTCCCCCTTTGGCTGAACTATAATTAATCTGACCTTTCGTCCCGGAAATTCCTGCAGCCGAGGTTA
>CALIBK010000045.1 GCA_938045955.1 uncultured bacterium
CATTGAATCAAATATACTGGATTCCTGCTTCCGCAGGAATGACTACTGCCACCCAATGAATGAAAATGTCATTCCCGTGAAAACGGGAATCCAGAAGGGGTTTATCTTTAAATAATACTAAGAATCGCTCAATTTGGGTAATAAGAATTTCTCCGGACGATTTAAGAATTCCAGTTCAACAATTTTAGCAAACTTCTCGACAATATCGTCGAAAATTTAAAAAGCACTCTCAGGGGAATAAAAATCAGACCTTTTCATTTCTCACACGACTGATGGATGACTTAATGGTCGTTTTTTACTTGACAAAGAATTGGGGAATGGAATAAAATGTAGTACATGATACCGCATAGTGGTACAAATTTAAAAGAATCGAGGGATTTTATCGAATCCCTCTCCAGGGGCCTTTCACTCTTATCCTCTCTCGCAGAAAGTTCAACTCCTTTATCCCTGACTGAACTCGCTAAACAATTACAATTGAGTAAAAGCACGGTTCAGCGCATCATTTATACCTTAAAAGCCTTGGGTTATATAGATCGAGAAGATGAGACTAAAAGGTACCGTTTAGGGGCCAGAGCACTCTCTTTCGCTCTTTCCATGGTCAAAAATTTAGAGCTCCGAAGGGTAGCCTACCCCATCCTTCAAAGGACATCCAAGGAGATCGGGGAGACCGTGAACTTAGCAATTCTTGATGGCACGGAAATCGTGTACGTGGAAAGAATCAAGACTGAACAAATTTTAAATATTAATCTCCAAGTGGGTTCCCGGCTTCCTGCCTATTGTACTTCCATGGGGAAGGCCATGTTAGCCTTTCTTCCAGAAGAGAGCCTTGAGGGACTTTTAAAAAAGATGAAACTGGTCCCTTATACTCCAAATACCATTACTAACAAAGAGGCCCTGAGGGAGGAACTTAAAAAGGTCCGAGTCCGGGGGTTTGCAACCAACAATGAAGAACTCTCTCTGGGGTTAAGGTCTACCGCTGCCCCGATCAGGGATTATCGAGGAGAAGTGATTGCTGCGGTGAATATTGCTGTCCCATCCATCCGCATCTCACAAAAACAGTTGGAAACCGTACTGGCCAAGAAGGTTTTGGAAACCGCCCGTCAAATTTCTTTATCTTTAGGGTACAAGGAGGAAACCGATGAGTTCAGGAAAAATAAACCCATACGAGGTGGCAAGGAAGCAGATTGATATCGCTTCAAAATATTTAAACGTGGAATCCGGATTATTAGAAAGATTAAAGCATACGAAAAGGGAAGTGATCGTCCATTTTCCGGTCAAGATGGATAGTGGAGAGGTAAGGATCTTTACTGGATATCGAGTTCAACATGACGTCTCCCGTGGGCCAGCAAAAGGGGGGATTCGTTACCATCCGGATGTAGATCTGGACGAGGTGAGGGCTTTGGCGATGTGGATGACCTGGAAGTCAGCCGTCGTTAACATCCCTTTTGGTGGGGCGAAAGGAGGCGTTCAGTGTAATCCGAAGGAGATGTCTATTCGTGAATTAGAGAATATAACAAGAAGGTTTACATGGGAAATCTCCATTATCCTCGGTCCTGAGCAGGATATTCCAGCTCCAGATGTTTATACCAATCCTCAGGTGATGGCCTGGATCATGGATACCTTCAGTATCCTGAAAGGTTATTCTGTCCCGGGGGTAGTGACAGGAAAACCCATTGAATTAGGAGGATCATTAGGAAGGTATGAGGCAACAGGTCGAGGGGTCGTCATCACATCACTGGAGGCCCTCAAGTATATGAAAAAACCTGTTGAGGGAGCAAAGGTCGTCATTCAGGGATGTGGAAATGTAGGAGGAATTGCGGCAAAGCATTTCGATCGATTGGGAGCGAAAGTCATTGCCATTAGCGATTCACGAGGAGGCCTTTATAACGAAAACGGGTTAGATATCAAAAGAATACTGGACTGTAAATCCCAATATCAGTGTCTGATCTGCGAAAAAGAAGAGGAGGAGATCACAAACGAAGAGCTATTGGAATTGGAATGCGATATCCTTGTGCCTGCGGCTCTGGAAAATCAGATCACTGAAAAGAATGCCTCACGAATCAGAGCAAAGATTATCGCAGAAGGGGCCAATGGGCCTACCACGCCTGAAGCCGATGAGATTTTAAATGATAAGGGAGTCTTTATTATTCCTGATATATTAGCCAACGCAGGAGGGGTTACGGTTTCTTATTTTGAGTGGGTTCAAAACCTTCAAGAACTCATCTGGAGTGAAGAGGAGGTTCTGGAACGCCTGACCCGGATCATGCAGCGGAGCTTCAGAGAGGTATTAGAGATTTCTCTTGCCAAAAAGATCCCGATGAGAACCGCAGCTCTGGTTCTTGGAATTGGAAGGGTAGCCGAGGCCATCCGATTGAGAGGGATTTATCCTTAAAATTCAAAATTCCAAGAGGGCGACATGGAATATAAGTATCCAAGAGGAAATGTCTTTTATCGAAAATTAGATAGGGTTTATCCCTTAATTCATCGCGGGGAAGGAATCTATCTCTACGATGAAAAGGGAAAACGATATCTCGATGGCTCAGGAGGAGCCTTGGTCGTCAATATCGGTCATGGCCAAGGGGATATTTTTCAAAAGATATTAGACCAGATGGGGCAGGTGGGTTACGTTCATGGCACCCAATTTACCACGAAATCGATCGAAGAATACGGAGAAGCCTTAGGGAGTAAATTACCCTCAGGGTTAAATAAAATTTATTTTCTTTCCGGAGGCTCTGAATCCGTAGAGGCGGCGATCAAATTCGCAAGGCAATACTTTTATGAATCAGGGGAGCCTCAGAGATGGAGGGTGGTTTCGCGCTGGAACAGCTATCATGGGAATACCCTTGGGGCTCTTTCATTGACAGGTAGAGCCGGAGCAAGGAGACCCTATCTTCCCCTCCTCCTTCCTTTTCCCCATATTCCTCCTCCTTATTGTTATCGATGTCCATTCGAAATGGTGTATCCTTCCTGTGGATTGGAATGTGCGAAGGTCCTTGAAAAGTTGATCCAGATGGAAGGACCAGAAACCATCTCTGCACTCATCGTTGAACCGGTGGGCGGAGCGACTATAGGAGCTCTTGTTCCTCCCGAAGGCTATCTCCAGAAGCTTCAAGAAATCTGTAAACGCTATGGGATTCTATTCATCGCAGATGAGGTCATGTCGGGAATGGGAAGGACCGGGAAGTGGTTTGCTGTGGAACACTGGAACGTTACCCCGGATATCATGGTATTAGGAAAAGGGATGAGTGGAGGGTACTTTCCCCTTTCCGCTATGATTACCAGAGGAGAATTTGTGGACCGACTCCAGAAGAAAGGAACGAATTTTGTGCATGGTCATACCTTTTCACACCATCCCGTTGCCTGCGCAGTAGGAATGGCTGTTCTGAAATTCTTCGACGAAAAGAGATTGGTCGAAACCTGTGTGGAGAAGGGGAGGTATCTTCTCCGGAGGCTTGAGGAGTTGAGGGAATTTCCATTTGTAGGGGATGTGAGGGGAAAGGGATTGATGACAGCTATCGAATTTGTAAAAGACCAGAAGACGAAAGAACCCTTTCCGAGAAGAGAACGATTTACAGAAAGGGTGGTGGATCTGGCTTTTGAGAATGGGCTGGTCCTCTATCCCGGAACTGGATTTGTCGACGGAGTGAATGGGGATATGGTCATGATTGGTCCCCCCTTAATCATTGAAGAGAACCAGATCGATGAGCTTATTGGCCTCTTAAAGAAGACTTTTTTGGAGTTGGGTTAAGCAGGATCAAAGAGATTTTTAAAGAAGAAAAAATTTCGAAGAGAAGGAGGTGAGGAACTGTGGATTGAGAAGGATTGGAGAGCTCGATCGAGGGGAACACACAGGTCATGAGAGTTTAAAAAATTTTTTTCAAAGGAGGATAGAAAGATGGGACGGATAGTTGGTTCTGTATTATTAGCAGTGATTTTATCTATGACTTCGTGGGCTTTGGCCCAGGATACCATTAAGATTGGCGTGGTAGGTCCTCGAACAGGTCCAGCGGCTGCAACGGGAAAGGCTTTTGAAGAAGGGATTGCCATTGCCCTGGATCATATCAATGCTAAAGGAGGGGTACTGGGAAAGAAGCTGGAGGTCGTTTTTGAAGATACAGGCGGGGTTCCAGAAAAAGCGGCATCCGCTTTTGAAAAATTAGCCACGAGAGACAAGGTTCCAATCGTCGTGGGAGAGAGTCATTCTTCCTCGGCTTTGGCGGAAATTGAAGTAGCGAATCGCTATAAGGTTCCCTTTATTATCTGTGAAGCTTGGCATGATGATATTACCAAGAAAAATTATAGATGGGTCTTTCGAGCGGGGCCTGTCAATAGTGGAGTCGTAGACTTCTATATCGCCCCATTTGTTAAGGAGAATGGGTTTAAGAAAGTGGCCATCGTCAGAGAAAACTCTGATTGGGGAGCGGGCATTGCAGAACGGACGGAATACAATATGAAAAACTTCGGCCTCCCCTTTGTGACTTTAAAGGTGGAACGGGAAAGTAAAGATTTCTATACGGAGTTGACGAAATTGAAGGGAGAGAATCCAGATATCATTCTCGCCTATATCTATGGGACAGGTCTCCATTTCTTTGTGGCCCAGGCTAACGAAGTGGGACTAAGCCCCAAAAGCCTTATATTGGACGGGGCTGGACCTCCAAGCCTCTGGGATAGCTTCTGGAAAAATGTGGGAAAGGCCGGGGATTTAGAACTCTTTATATCGAGTATGCATGAAAAGGTTCACCTCACTCCAACGAGCCGGAAGTTTTGGGAGGATTATAAGAAAAAATTTGGAAAGGACCCATCCGATTATAAGACAAGATCCATCTACAATGTCGTCTTAATCGCGGCGGATGCGATTAATAGAGCAAAATCTACGAACAATGAGGCTATCGTAGAGGCCCTGGAGAAAACCAATCTCGAGGTTACCACCGGGATCGTTAAATTTGGTCTAAAACAGGGAAGCTATGAATATCATCAATGGATGCCACCCATGCTTGTCGTTCAGTGGCAGGATCAGAAACAGGTCGTCGTTTTTCCAAAAGAGGCGGCTACAGGAGAATTAAAGAGAGGAAGGTAAATCGAAACCTCACCCCACCCTATTCCTCTCAGATTGATCGGGAGGAAAAAGGGTGGGGGCGACAGGTGAAGGATGGCTGAATTCTTGATGTATTTCACCAATGGATTGGTGATAGGAGTGATTAATGCGATCTCTGCGATTGGGGTTTCTTTGATTGTGGGGATCATGAGGGTCATTAATTTCGCCCATGGAGAACTCTATATCTTTGCCGGATATTTCAGTTATCATTTAAGCCTAACCTTCGGGCTCTCGCCCATTCTGGCAATGCCCCTTTCCGTCTTTTTTATCTTTCTTATTGGAATATTGATGGAAAGATTATTAATCCGTCCAACCTATGGAGACGAGATGTATTCCTTAATCATTACCTTTGTCCTCTCCATCGTCCTTCAAAATAGCGCCCTTCTGATCTTTGGACCCTATCCCAATAAACCCCCAGCCCTTATCAGCGGATCTACTCAGATTTTCGGCCTTTTCCATTATGGGAACCAGAGGCTCCTTTCCTTCGGCATCTCCATCGGCATCCTCCTTTTTGTTTTCTATCTTATTAAGAAGACCTGGTTCGGGAAGAGTGTCAGGGCCATTTCTCAGGATAGGGAAATGGCCTCCTTGATGGGGATCGATCATTGGAGGATCAATATGATTTCCTTTGGTTTAGGTGCTGCTCTGGCCGGATCTGCAGGGGTGATTATCGCCCCCATCTTCCCGGTTACCCCCACGGGGAGTTCGGCCATCAGTTTAACGGCCTTCGTGGTGGTTGTTTTAGGAGGTATGGGGTCACTCAAGGGATGCGTGGTGGGAGGTTTGATTCTGGGAATTCTGGAAAATCTGGGGGCAGCCTATGTTTCAACCATGTATCGCCATATCTTTGCATTTATCATTTTAATTCTTGTTCTTGTCTTTAGACCCTGGGGATTATTCGGACAAAAGACATGAAGAAGGAGCATCGCTGAAAGAATGCCTCTCTTAGGGTAAAGATGATGAAAACCTGGATATCCCTTCCATTGATCTTTCTTCTTATTTTTCTTCCCTTTTTTCTATCTCAATATTGGCTCCATGTGATGATTATCAGTCTATTCTATGTGATGATGGCCTCCTCATGGAATTTGATTGCAGGATACACGGGTCAGATCTCCTTTGCCCATGCAGCTTTTGCCGGGGTCGGAGCCTATGTTTCAGGAATGCTCGCAGTGAATATAGGAATTCCTCCTTGGCTGGGGATTTTCGTGGGGACCTTCGTAGCCAGCCTTTTAGGTGTGGGATTGGGTTATCTTTGCATTCGGATGGGAGGAATTTATCTTTCTTTAACCACTTTAGGCTTTTCAGAAATTTTAAGAATTATTATAACCAACGAAGACCGATGGACTCGTGGAACTATGGGACTTCAGATTCCTGGGTTTTTCACCGAGTATTCTAAGATGAGTTATTATTTTCTTTTTCTAATAGTCTCAGCCGTCTTCCTTTTTATTCTTTATCGACTCATCCATTCAGAGATGGGACTCAGCTTCCGCGCCGTATTAAATGATGAATTGGCCGCTGCTTCTTCAGGAATCGATACCATCCGGGTCCGAATCCTGGCCTTTACCATCTCCAGTGCAATGGCCGGAATGGCGGGTGGACTTTATGGCCATTATCTGATGTTGATTACCCCGGATATTCCTTCCCTTGGACAGATGTTTTTGGTTCTCGCTATGGCAGTCATAGGCGGAATGGGAAGTTTTATAGGTCCTATCCTTGGGGCCTTTGTTTTGGAAGTTCTTTCAGAATATATTCGAATCTATGGGGAGTATCATGTCCTTCTATTCGGATTGGTTGCTTTGGGAGTGGCTCGATTTGCCCCTGAAGGAATGGTTGGAGTAATTAAGAAGAGATGGAAGGTGAAGGAGAGTCCATGAGTCGAAGAATCCTTGAGGGGAAAGGGGTGGCTAAATCCTTTGGAGGGTTGATGGCCCTCCGACAGATCGATTTTGTCCTCGAAGAGGGAGAAATCGTTGGGCTGATCGGTCCCAATGGGGCCGGGAAAACTACCCTTTTCAATGTGGTCAGTGGGGTGTACCCCCCAGACCGGGGAGAGCTCTTTTTCGATGGGAGATTGATTTCATCGTTAAAGCCATATCAAATCTGTCGACTTGGCATAGGAAGAACGTTTCAAATTGTCCGACCTTTTTTGAAAATGACCTGTCTCGAAAATATCCTGATCAGTCTGATCGGGAGAGGGGAGAGAGGTAAAACCCTCGAGGAGAAAAAGAAGGAGGCACGGGAGTTTCTGGAATTTGTGGGTTTGAGGAATCGGGAGAACAGTTTGGCTAAGGATCTCACGCTAATAGAAAAGAAGAGATTGGAGGTGGCAAGGGCTTTAGCGACCAAACCCAAACTCCTTCTTCTGGACGAAGTTTTGGCCGGTCTCAATCCTTCAGAGATCCTGCAGGCCCTTGAATTGATCCATGTGATTCGAACCCAGATGAAAATCACCATCTTCTGGATCGAACATGTAATGGGTGCCATCATGAAAGCTTCGGATCGAATCATTGTTTTAGATCAGGGTGAGAAGATTAAAGAAGGGAAACCAGAAGAGATTGTATCTGATCCCCGTGTGATCGAAGCCTATTTAGGAGAATCGAATGCTTGAAATCAAAGCGATCGATGTCTTTCGAGGAGAGGCTCAAATTCTCTGGAATCTCCAGATGAAAGTGGAGAAAGGAGAAGTCGTTACGGTATTAGGAGCAAATGGTGCAGGAAAGACCACCTTGGTCGAATCCATTCTGGGGATTCACCATCCTAAAAAAGGAGAGATTCTTTTTATGGATGAGGAGATTTCACAAAAGCCCCCCTATTTGATTACCCAGATGGGGATTTCATGTGTTCCCGAGGGAAGGAGAATTTTTAAAGAGATGACGGTTTATGAGAATTTAGAAATGGGAGCCTATCCTGCCAAAGCGCGTCCATTACTGAAGACAACACAAGACTGGGTTTTTTCCCTTTTCCCGATATTAAAGGAGAGAAGAAATCAGATTGCCGGAACCCTCAGTGGGGGAGAGCAGCAAATGCTTGCCATTGGTCGGGCTTTAATGTCAAGACCTATGCTCCTGCTTCTCGATGAGCTTTCCCTTGGCCTTTCACCTAAAATCACGAAAGGGATCTATGGAACGATTCGGAAGCTTCATCAAGAGGGAGTGACAATGCTCTTAATTGAACAGAATGCGACGATGGCTCTCCTTCATAGCCAACGGGGGTATATTCTTGAAACAGGAAGAATCGCTCTTCAGGGATCCTCCCAGGAACTCTTAGGGAATGAGCACATTCGAAAGGCTTATTTAGGGATGTAGGGAGAAAAGGGACCAGGAATGGAGAAATTGATTATAACGGTGGGAATTACGGGGTCAAGAATCACTCGGGAACAGACCCCCTATATTCCTATTACCCCTGAGGAGATCGCTCGATCTGGAATCGAAGCCTGGAAAGCAGGAGCTTCTATCCTTCATATCCATGTGAGAGATCCCGAAACAGGATTGGGAACCCAGAAGTTAGAACTCTTCAAAGAGGTTGTCGATCGGATTCGAAGTGAAACCGACGCCATTCTCTGTCTTACGACGAGCGGCATTCCAGGTAGAAATCTGCCCATTTCTGAGAGGCTTATTCCTTTAAACCTTCACCCTGAACTGGTCTCTTTTGATGCGGGGTCCATCAATATGGGAGAACACGTTTTTTTAAACCCCAAAGAATTCTTAGATGCCCTTGCGAAAGCTACGCTCGAAAAAGGGATCAAACCGGAGTTGGAGATCTTTGAAGTAGGGATGGTCTATACCTGTCTAAAATATCTCGAAAAAGGACTTTTGAAACCACCGCTTCATTTTCAGTTTGTATTAGGTACACCCAACGGGATGCCCGCCACGGTGAAATCCCTTCTCCATCTGACCGAGATTATACCTCGAGACTCTACATGGTCTGTCATCGGGGTAGGAGCGGGCCAGCTTCCAATGACAATGGTTGCGATGACAATGGGAGGCCATATCCGGGTCGGGTTAGAGGATAATATTTATTATTCCAAAGGAAGACTTGCAAAGTCCAATGCCGAATTGGTGGAAAGGGTGGTTCGAATCTCCCATGAGTTTGGTCGAGAGATTGCAACTCCAGCCGAAGCAAGAAGAATCCTCAAATTATAATCTCTCCTTTAGTGGACAAATTTGATATTTTCGGATGATTTTGAACTAATTTAATTTATTTAAAAATATCAATTGGTTGATGATTTTTTGAGCTTTTTGTGACAAATTGTCAAACGTTCACTTTTTCTTCAAAAATACCACATTTAAATTTAATATTTAAAATCAATAAATTATAAAACAATGGATTAAATCAATTTGGGTATAAATCTTGCTTGAAAAATAAATAAAGAAAGGGATTTGCTATGAACGGAATGATTTTTGAACTGGCCTCTGTAAATCTATTTACGATCTTTTTGATCCTAATCTGTGCTTTTGGTTTAATCAGATTAATTAAAATTCATCTTGAAGATTAATAAGAGGTTCGCAGAATGAACGGAACTCCAATCACTCACCTATACGAAGTTAAAGAAGGAATAAGAAGAGTTGAAATCAATATCAAACGGGTCGTTGAGTTATCTCTGGTCTTTACGAATATGTTCTTTGTTTCATACTTTTTTTTAAAGCTGTTTCGGATCATATAATTCCATTGTAAAAGCCTCCGGTCCCAGCCTCCTTTCACCTCAAGCGATTGTTTCAAAAGAAACAGTCGCTTTCTTTTTTCCCCCTTTCAATAGTCCATGTTGAATTTTCAATAAAATTATTCTATCTGTAATCCAATGGAAAAAACCCTCGTTGGATTTGGGGCCCTAAATCTTGACCTCATTTACGAGGTCGATGATCTTCAATCCATCTCCTCCAAGGAATTCCAGTTTTTGCCAGGGGAAGAGCTCTTTGATGATGAATATGCCT
Source organism: uncultured bacterium (assembly GCA_938045955.1). Lineage (GTDB taxonomy): Bacteria > Desulfobacterota > BSN033 > BSN033 > UBA1163 > CALIBK01. The sequence continues at coordinate 10,027 of CALIBK010000045.1, forward strand.
TTCAATTCCTCCTGGACCAGCTCGCTCGATTCGGAAGGTTAAAGTCGAAAAGCGGGGGAGGATCCGCAGCCAATACCATGGTCGCCCTCGGTCGGATGGGTTTTCGGACGAAATTTATTGGGAAGGTGGGGGAAGATGAAGAAGGAGATTTTTTAATTGAAAATTTGAAACCTGTCCATACTGATCTCATCCGTCGTGGAGAAAGAAGCGGGATCTGTTTGGTCGTTTTAGACCGCCATCAGGATCGGTTCTTATTTGTCAAAGGAGGGGCCAATAATACCCTGAGATTTGAAGAGATTGATCTCACAGGTCTTCAGGGCCTCTCCTGTCTCCATCTCACCTCATTTATCAGTGACTCTCCACTGGAAGCACAGAAGGAACTATTGAAACGGATTGACCCCTCTGCTCTGATCTCCTTAGATCCCGGGGAGATCTATGCTAAAAAAGGATTGAAAAAGATATCTCCCTTGATCGAAAGGACTCAGATCCTTTTCCTTACGGAAAAAGAGATGAATCTCTTGACCTCCAGAGATCTCTGGACCGGGGCAAAAATGCTTCTCGAGATGGGACCCTCCGTTCTCCTCTGCAAGAGAGGGAGGAAAGGTTCGGAGCTTTTTACCCGGAATTATCACTTTGAAGTCCCTTCGATCGAGGTGAAGGTGGTCGATAATACGGGAGCTGGAGATGTCTATAATGCGGGGTTCTTAGCAGGATATTTACTGGGAAGACCTCTGGAAGATTGTGCTCTTTTTGCCACCCAGGTTGCAGCCAAGAGCCTTACCGGTTACGGGAGGGAGAGATATCCCACCCGTGAAGATTTAGAAGTTTTTTTTCAGATCTAAGGAAACCCGGATAGAGGATTTAATGGGGCTTAGGATAGGATGGTTTTCTACAGGAAGGGATAAGGCTGCAAGGGATCTCCTTCAAATTGTAGTGGATCATCTTTCGAAAGGGCTGATTCGGGGTGAGATCTCCTTCGTATTTTGTAATCGAGAAAAAGGAGAATCCCTGGAGAGTGATCGGTTTATAGAGCGGGTAAAATTCCTTGGTCTTCCTCTCATTCAATTCTCTTCCAGGCGCTTTTTCCCCTCTCATAGAAAGAGAGATCTCGAGGGATGGAGGGGACTCTATCATCAAGAAGTAGAGAAGAAAATTCGACCCTATCCGATCGATCTCATTGTCCTGGCGGGGTATATGCTGATCGTGAGTCCTTCCTTCTGTGAATCATTCAGAATCATTAACCTCCATCCTGCAGCCCCTGGAGGCCCGCAGGGGACCTGGGAGGAAGTCATCTGGAGCTTGATTCGAGAGAGAGCCATTGAAAGTGGGGTGATGATCCATCTCGTCACGAAAGATCTCGATCAGGGCCCTCCCATTACCTTTGTGACGTTCCCCATAGTGGGAGGAAGGTTCACCCTCCTCTGGCAAGATCTGGAAACCAAATTAAGGGGTCAATCTCTGGATGAATTGATCCGAATAGAAGGTGAGAAGAATCCCCTTTTTAGGGAGATTCGAATCGAAGGGGTAAAACGGGAACTTCCTCTTTTAGTGATGACCCTGAAGGCCTTCGCTGAAGATAAAGTGAGGATAGAAGCGGGAAAGGTTTTTAATGAGAAAGGAGAAGAAGTTTCGGGAATTTGTCTAAATCGAGAGGTTGAACAATATCTCCAGGATTCAGGCTATGAGCTATCAATTTAATACCGATTGTGAAGGACCTATCTCCAAGAATGATAATGCCCTGGAACTATGTCAATTCTATATCCCATCGGGCGAACATTTTTTTTCCCTTCTCAGCAAATACGATGACTATCTTGCTGACATTGAGAAAAGACCCGGATATAAGGCCGGAGACACCCTTAAATTAATCCTTCCTTTCCTCAAGGCTTACGGAGCCACGGATGAAGGGATGAGGAGATTCAGCGAAGAACATCTCCTACTTGTTCAAGGAGCGAAAGAATCGATCCAACATATCCTCAAGAAGATGGAAGTCTTCATCATCAGTACCAGTTATGAGGCCTATATCGAGGCCCTCTGTGAGCTTCTCCAGTTTCCGAAAGACCGGACCTACTGCACTTCCCTTCAGCTCAATCAGTATGAATTAAGGACGAGAGAGAAGGAGAGAATTCTTCAATTGGCCCAAGAAATCGTATCCATGGAGATGATCGAGTGGCCTCCATGGGCAAAAAGCCAAGAAGATCTCTCAGAAAAGGATCGAAAAACCATCCAGAGGCTCAACGAGATCTTCTGGGAAGAGATAGCGGAAATGGAAATCGGGAAGCTCCTTACCGAAGTGAATCCGATAGGGGGAAAGGAGAAAGCGAGGGCTGTGCGGTTAAGCCTCGAAAGGACAGGGAATCGTTTAGACGAAGTCCTTTACGTTGGGGACAGTATCACGGATGTAGAGGCCTTTGAATTGGTTCGAAAGGGTGGGGGAGGAACAGTCTCCTTTAATGGAAACCGATATGCCTTACGAGCGGCAGAGATCGCCTGTCTATCACCAGATGCTTCTATTCTGGCCATTCTTGCAGAGGTCTTTCGGAAAGAGGGAAAAGAAGGATTGACCGAATTTGTGGAGGGTTGGTCAAAGGATGCCTTAGACCTCATTCCATTAGATAAAGAATTCATCGCACGATTTCGCGAGATAGGCCCGGAAAATTTTCCCAAACTTTTTCGGATCACCGAGGAGAATCGGGAAGAGCTTACCGAGAAGAGCGAAGCAATTCGAAAGAGGGTCAGGGGGATATCCATTGGAAGTTTAGGTTGAAATGAGATTAAAGAGGATTGAAGGTTATTTCTTAGCTTGGTCGAAACTTTCGAGAATTCCTTTTCTTTCCGTCGGGCTTTTACCCCTCTTCTTAGGATTTATACTGGCCTGGCGATGGGGTTATTCTGGTTCTCTGGACCTCTATCTCCTTACCTCTCTGGTCGTGATTCTTATCATGTGGATGACCTACTATCTTGGGGAATGGAACGATTTGAAGGGGGACCGTCTTAACCAGAATTTTAATGCCTTTTCAGGAGGGTCAAGAATTCTGGTTCAGGGTCTCCTTCCTCCCCGGATCGCCCTTTTTCTGGGTTATGGATGTTTATCGGGAGCGATCGTCTTTGGTCTATACCTTTATTTTCGATATAAAACGGGTCAATGGACCCTTTTATTGGGAGGAATGGGTCTTTTTTCAGGATATTTCTATTCAAGCAAACCTTTTCAGTGGGCCTATCGAGGCTTAGGAGAGATCCTCATTGGATTTTGCTATAGCTGGTTACCCATCGCCACGGGTTTTTATCTGGTGACAGGATTCTTTCACCGAGAAATCCTTCTCCTCTCCATTCCTGTGGGTCTCTCAATCTTTAATGTAATTTTAATCAATGAATTTCCAGACGAAAAGGCTGATCGGATGGTAGGAAAGAGAAATCTGGTCGTCCGATTTGGAATAGATAGAATGAGAGATCTCTATATTGGGATCTCTATCTTTGCCGGCCTCTCTTTCCTTAAAGCCTTGTGGATTTTCGAGGGCCCTAAGGCAGGGATTCTTCTTCTCGCGGGAATTCCCCTTGGGTTGATCCTCTGGAATCTGGTTCTCCTCTTTGACGAGGAGAAGTTAAAAGGGGAGCGATTAGAAAAAATTTGCCGTAACACCCTTTGGGTCAATCTTTCGATCACCCTGATCCTAATGATTCAACAAATTTCTCTCTATTTTACTTTAAGGAGGTAATGTTGGAAAAGATACTATCTATCCTTGAGAAAGTGAAAACGGATATTCAGGAAGGAAAAACCGTAGAGGAAATATTTCCCATCCTTTCCTCCTTAGGAGAAGATATAGGGGCGGTAAAGGAGATTGCGGAGAGACTTTCCACCCTTTCAGATACAAAAACCTCCCAACTCCTGCAGCGAATGTTTGAAGTTTATTCAGACAAAGGTGTCCGAAAAATTATTAAACGATCACTCTATCGGCTGAAGAGTAAGGGGGTGAAGGTGGAAGAAAGGTTTTTTGATAAAAAGGGAAGCATCCTGAAACCCCTCCAGATGGAACCCCCTCTGGGATTTGGGGGAGGGATTGACTCCTTTGGAGACCGATATCTTATTCTCTTCTTACATCGCCCCGGAAGGGGATGGAGGGTATTCCAGGGGGTGATCCATGAGAGGGAAGGTTTGGTCGAGTTTTTCTCAACAGAGATGACCAAAAAGGAGATGAGCAGTTTTCTCGATGAAGTAAGGAATAACAGCCCTACGCCCATTGTTGAGATGGAGGCTTCCTACGTGGCCTTTCTCTTGGATGAAGCCTATCGCCTTGCCCTTGCTCGTGGAAGAGATATTCCTCAGGAATATCCTCCCATCAAAGGGGAGATTGAAAAGGTGAAGAAGCAATATGAGAAGCCATTGATTTACTCCCTGATCAAAGAAGAAGAGATTGAAGGAAATGAGTTTCTTTTGGAAAGGTCTAAGTCTCTCTTCAATATTGATTTGTTTTCCCAATGGAGATTGGATGAAGAGGAGATCAAACCCTATGCAGAGGAAATTCGAGAAGCAGACCAATCCCGAATCATCCTTACCCCCTCTCAGAAAGAAGCAAGACTTCAGGAAATCTTTTCAAAAGCTCTTACCCACCTTTTTTCGGAAGACAAACGATCTATTTATCAGCGAAGAATGGAAGAGATGGCTTATCTTCTCTACCGGATGGGAAAGGAAGAGGAGGCAAAACTTTCTTTCTCGGTGGCCATAGATTTGAAGAAGAATCCTAATCTTTTCCGCCCCAATCCTTTCCTCTACCAATTGGTCACGCGATCGATTTTTGCTCTTCTTTCAGAGGCGGAGGAAAGAAGTCTAAAAGAACCATTTTTCATTATCAAACCTTAATTTAAAGGCGACGGGAGGAATAATCATGAGTATTCTCAAAGAGCTTAAAGCTCCTATTTTTAAGGCAGGAGGGATGCCCTCCATTGATCTCGAGAGCTATCGGCTTTTTGTAGGGGGAATGGTCCGAGAAGAAAAACGATTCTCCTGGCAGGAGATCCTAGCCATGCCAAAGAGTACGGTCAATTGTCGGCTCATCTCTGTCTCAGGTTGGTCTGTAAGGGCAGACTGGGAGGGAATCGGATGGAGAGATTTTCTCAAACAGATCTCGGTCGATCCAAAGGCCAACCATGTTCGATTCACCTCGGTTGGAGGAGGGTATAAAACGGTGGTTCCCTCTGAAGATCTGGATCACCCGAGGGTATTATTGGCCTATAAAGTAAATGGAGAACCGATAGAGCCAGAATATGGAGGTCCCTTGAGAATGGTGATCCCAAACCTATGGGGTTATAAAAGCTGTAAATGGCTGGGAAGGATCGAGTTCATTGACCATATGGAAGGTGGATATTGGGAGGATCGGGGGTATAGCCAATCCGGAAAGATTGAACCAGGTTTTACGTTCGATATCAATTCCCAGACCCGAAGACCTATCTCTGGAGGGGAAGTGATTGAATTTTGATGTGGATATTGGAGGAGTAATTGAGGATTAACCTTCAATGGATGGTTTCCTTGTTATGGATGCCCTTTCTCTGGAGGCCTTCATCTCCAATTCTTCGTCCAGATCGAATCTCATGGAATCCTTCTCTTTCTCCAGAAACTATTTTGATCGATGGGCATACCGTTTTTTACATAATGAAGGGGGAAGGGGAGCCCCTCCTATTGATCCATGGTTTTGGGGCTGGAATCTGGGTTTGGGAAAAGCAGATAGATTTCCTTTCTCAGTTTTATCGGGTATATGCTTTAGACCTCCTTGGTCATGGTTATTCTGATCGACCCAAAATTAAGTATCGTCCTCAAACCTACATCTCCTTTTTTAAGAGATTCATGGACGAGATCGGAATAGATCAAGCCACCCTTATTGGAAACTCAATGGGAGGGGGAATCGCCTGGGCCACCGCCCTTTTCTTCCCTGAAAAAGTAAAACGGTTAATCTTGATCGATTCTGTTCCGCCTGATGTCTTGGATCAAGTAAGAAGCGAGTCCTTTAAAGCCCTAACCATGGTGAGGAAGATTCCTCTTTTAACCTATCTTCTCATTGCAGGCCGAAATCGAAATTCCATTCGACAGGTTCTTCGTGAATGTATTGTTGACCCTAAACTTTTGACCCCTGAATCGGTGGACCGCCAGTGGGAGATCACTCGATTGAAGGGAACGATCTGGGTTCATTATTCCACTCTCAGGCATGCAGAAGAGGCCAAACCTATGAAGGATTATCTTTCATTGATTAAACATCCTACCCTTTTGATTTTGGGGGAAAAGGATCAAATCTTCCCCCCTTCGGTCGGAGAAGAACTTTCCCGATCCATCCCAAACTCCACCATGAAGATCATCCATGGGAGCGGTCATCTTCCGATGTGGGAAAAGCCTGAAGAGGTAAATTCAATTCTTCTTCAATTTTTAAAAGAAGGTTATTGACAGGGTGATAGGGAATCCATCAAAATAGAGAAATCCAAACAGGAAAGGAGTAGAGATTGGGTCGTTATAGAAAGCGTGTCGTGATTACAGGAATTGGGCCTGTGACTCCCGTTGGGATCGGGAAAGAAGCTTATTGGGAGAGTTTGATGACAGGAAAGACTGCCTTTCGAAGGATTCAATTCTCAAACCATGACATGAGCCAGTATCGATGTCAAATTGCAGCTCCGATTGATGGATTTGACTTTGGTCAATATGTGGAGAGAACGAAACATTCCAGGCATTTTGGGAGAACCTCTCAGTTTGCGATCGTGGCTACAAAACTGGCCCTTGAAGATGCAGGAATTGAGATTCAAAAAGAAGAAGATACTCACAAAAAAAAGGGGGAGTATAGGCTTAAAGGGATTGACCCCTTCGAGATAGGAGTAATCCTCGGGATTGGCGCGGAATCGATGGATTTAATGGAATATTACCATGAGCGTTTTTTGTCAAAGGGACTTAAGGGTATCTCTCCCTTCGCCCTCCCGAATATTTATCTAAGTTCCATTACTTCCCAGGTCGCCCAGTATTTTAATCTGAGAGGCACGGCCTATGCCGTTTCAACCGCCTGTGCCTCTGCCACCCATGCAATGATCAATAGTTTCCTCCAGATTCAGGGAGGGATGGAAACCTTGATGATTACAGGGGGAGCAGATGCTTGTATTACCCCCTATACATTTGGAGGATTTGATGTCCTCAGGGCGATGTCCACTCGTAATGAGGATCCAGAGAGGGCATGCAGACCTTTTGATCGAGAAAGAGATGGGTTTGTGATGGGGGAGGGGGCAGGGGTGCTTGTCTTTGAGGAATTGGAACATGCCCAGGAAAGAGGAGCCCATATTTACGGAGAGGTGGTAGGGTTTGGGATGACCGCAGACGCTTTTCATCCCACGGAACCCGATCCAAATGCTGAGGCTCTGGCAAAGGCAGTGAGAGATGCCTTGCAGATTGCTGAAATCCGACCTGAGGAAGTGGATTACATCAATCCTCATGGGACCTCTACCCCTCTCAATGATAAAGTGGAGACAAGGATGCTGAAGGAGGTGTTTGGGGAAAAAGCCTATACGATTCCCATCAGTTCGACTAAATCGATCACAGGGCATTTGATGGGGGCCGCTGGTGGAGTCGAAGTGATGGCTGTCCTCCTGGCGATCGAAAGGAGATACATTCATCCCACCCTCCACTACGAATATCCCGACCCGGAATGCGATTTAGATTATGTCCCTAATAAAGGAAGAGAAAAAGAAGTAAGAGTCGGCCTTTCCGTTTCTGCTGGATTTGGAGGAGTGAATAGCGCTGTTCTTATAAAAAAATTTGAATAGGCTTTTCACCCTATCCTTAAACCTTTTTGACTCCTTCATTTACGGCAATTGACACAAAAGATAAAAGGGATATAATGGACTTAACTTTTTCCATTTTGTGGGAGGAGGGATGAATCTTTTCCACACGGATAAGTTTTTAGTCGATTCTATCTATATCCGATTAAAAGAGAGAGGATTTGAGGTCCCCCATGAGATTGTTGAAACTGTCTTCACCCTGACCAAAGAAGAGATCCTCTATCACTATATCGATAAGATCATCACTCAGGCAGAGATGATCCTCGAGATTAATCCCTCTTTGAGCGATCAAGAGATTCTTCAGACCTTAGCGAAACATATCGTCGAATTTTTTGGAGCTGAAGCTGCAAGCATCCGCATCCTTGATCCAGGGAAGGAAGAGATGGTTTCTTTTGGTTCCTATCCCCCCCACGCAGAGAATCGGGAAGAAAGTATTCCATTTGAGGATACCATTGCAGGAGAGGTCGTTAGAACCCAGCGAACCTATTTTGTCCCTAATATTCTGATGGAGGAGAAGTATAAAAATAAGGAGAGGGTGCAGAGACTTGGAATTCACTCCATGATGGCCGTTCCCCTCTATATCCCTCGGTTCTCCATGAAAGACGTCGATATCCAGGGTTCCCTTCAGATCTATTTTAAAGAAAAGGATAAGGTGTTTACTCCTCTCGAGGGCAAGGTTGCAGAGATGCTTTCAAGAAGGGTGAGCTATGTCATCGCGCGAAAGCGGATTCTGGATCTTCAAAAGTTGAATCTCTCCAAGGATAGGATTGTAGAGAAAATCTTCATGAAGTTGGGGAAAAGAGAAGGGATCAAGATGAAAGAGGTTTTTAATTTAGTGATCCCGGAACTTGCGGAGGTGATGCGAATTCAGAGATGCGCTCTTTTCTCTGTGACCGAGGATCGGGAACATGTGGTCCTCGAAGCGGGGTATCCAGAACTCCAGCACGGGATTGGCAAAATATTTAGAGTCGATGAAGAGCCATATATTCATGCCATTGTTAATCAGACCGGTCCCTTTGGAGATTTTGAGAATGAAAAAATCCATCCTAATTATATTCTTATTGATCGCCCTCAAAAAAGCCACCTCCTTCCTGACCACCTTAAACGGTTTCTTGAACATCAACAGATTAATTCCGTTCTTTATATCCCTTTGAAGGTCAACGAGATGGTTCAATATTTTATGGCCTTCGACGCTCAGGCCCATCATCAACGATTTACAGAGGAGGAGATCGAACTTTTTACATTTTTTGGAAAAGAATTGATGAAGGGACTAAGATTCGAAAAAATGGATGATATCCTTCATGATTTTAAGAATCCAGCCATCGCCGCTGCGGGGTTTGCCAAACGAATCCATAAGATCCTGATCGATGGGGAATATCCTGCCAAAAAAGAGAAGGTCATGCAGGCCCTGGAGATTCTTTTAAAGGAGACCACTCGAATTCAGGAATTAGCCCTTACCCTTCATGGAGAAGGGAGAGAAGAGATCGTTGATCTCACGGAGAAGTTGAAGAGAAGATTTGCGATCAATGAGGAAACCTTAAGGGAGTTGAAACGCGAGAATATCCAGCTCATCGAGGGTCCTTTCGAGGAACCTCTCCATATTCGATGTTTTCCCCTTCATATTGAAAGGGTTCTTGACAATCTTCTCAACAATGCCTCCAATGCCATCCCCGAAGAAGGAGGGGTGCTCTCCATTCGATCTTATCAAAGAGAAGGATGGGCTGTAGCGGAGATTTCAAATACTGGAAAGATGGAGGAAGAAGATAAAACAAGATATCTTCAAGGGGAGAGCCCGGGGAGAGGACTTCATATCACCCATAAACTGATCAAACGAATGAGAGGAAGGATAGAGGTAGAATCGGGGGAGGATCAAACCACCTTTCGTCTTCTCTTCCCTCTCGTTGGGGAAGGGGGCTCTGAATAATGGAAAGATTCTTCTGCCCAAATTGTCATCAACGGTTCCCTGTTGAGCCCACGAGATGGAGATGCGAATGTGGCTCCTACCTCGACCTTGAATTCAAACCCAGATTTCCTCTCCGGAGGATCACCCGGAGGGAGCCGACACTCTGGCGATATCTTGAGGCTATCCCGATCCGAAAAGGGGATTTTATTGTTTCTATGAAGGAAGGATTCACCCCATTGGTGGAGATGGAGTTTGGGGATCAACGAATTTTTTTGAAGATAGACTTTCTTTTCCCCACAGGTTCCTACAAGGATCGAGGGGCTACGGTTCTGTTGAGTAAGGTTAAGGAATTAGGGATCAGGAGAGTGGTGGAGGATTCCTCGGGGAATGCAGGATCTGCCATTTCGGCCTATAGCGCTCAGGCAGGAATTCAATGTGAGATCTATGTTCCCCATAATACCTCTTCCGAGAAATTAGCTCAGATTGAGGCCTACGGGGCCGTCTTGAAGAGGATCGAAGGCTCGCGAGAAGAGACGGCAAGGAAGGCCATTGAAGCGGCCGATCAGATCTATTATGCGAGTCATTGCTGGAATCCTTTCTTTCTTCACGGGACGAAAACCTTTGCCTTTGAGGTTTGGGAACAATTGGGATGGAAGATTCCGGATACCTTAGTTTTACCTGTGGGCCATGGGACCCTTTTTTTAGGGGCTTTTATCGGATTTAAAGAACTGAGAGAAGCAGGAATGATCAAGAGGATACCCAGATTGGTGGGAATTCAATCGATGGCCTGTGCCCCTCTATATCAAGCATGGGAGAAGGGCTTGGAGGAGCCACCCCTGATTCAAAAGAAGGAGACCATTGCCGAGGGAATTGCGATCGCTGAACCTGTTCGTGGGAGACAGATCTTGAAGGCTATTCGTGAGACAGGGGGAGAGATCCTAACGGTCAGTGAAGAGGAAATTCGAAGATCGTTGATGGAAATGGGCAAAAGGGGATACTTTATCGAACCAACCTCAGCCGCCACCATAGCGGGATTAAGAAAATATCTCAGAAAGAAAGGAAAAAAAGAGAAGGTGGTCTCGACCCTCACGGGAATGGGTCTAAAGGCTTCAGAAAAAATCCTTCACCTCATCCATCAAACGAAATCCCATGAATGATAAACCCTCACTAAAGCGTGGAGATCATTTTAGCTTGACAGGGATATTCCCAAACCCCTGAGAATGCGGATGGATTCAGGATAAAAATGGGTTTCTCATCAAAGCGGATTGAGCCTCGAGGGCTTCAGGAGCAATTTAAGGTTCCCAATCCATGGCTGATGGATTCACCCGGGAATGTCAAATTTTACTTGACAAAATCGGTTTAATTTATAATATAAAACTAATCAAATTTTTTCAGGAGGTAGTTTATGAAAAGACTATTTCTGTTGTTCATGGGAACATCACTCATTTTCATTTTAATAGGGACACCTCTTTGGGCCCAGAAGGCGGTTAGACTCTCCATTGCTACAGGGGGAACAGGAGGGGTCTACTACCCACTGGGTGGAGGGATGGCGAATATCCTTTCGAAATATATCCCTTATCTGGAAGCTACCGCCGAAGTAACGACCGCCTCCGTGGACAATTGTCTTCTTGTGGGTGCTAAAAAGGCAGACTTAGCCCTCATCATGGCCGATGTAGGATGGGACGCCTACCAGGGAAAAGGAAAGTTTAAGGAAAAGATTCCTTTGAGAACCATCGCTGTTCTCTATCCCAATAATATGCATATTGTTACATTGGAAGGAAAAGGGATTGAAAAGGTGACAGATCTCAAAGGGAAAAGGGTTTCCACCGGAGCTCCAGGAAGTGGAACAGAGGTGAAGGCCTTGAGAGTTCTTGAGGCCTATGGATTGGATCCAGATAGAGATATGAAGCGTGATAAACTGGGGGCTTCGGAATCTGCAGGGGCTCTTAAGGATCGAAAGATTGACGCCTATTTCTGGGATGGAGGGCTTCCCACGGCCTCTGTAACAGACCTTGCAGCAACCCCTGGAATTAAAATTAAACTGATCAGCCATGGAGATGCCATCCCAAAGATGAGGGAGAAATATGGTCCCCTCTATGTAAAAGGAGTCATTCCAGCAAAGACCTATCCAGGTCAAGAGACCGATGTGGAGATAGCAGTCATATGGAATCTCTTGGTCTGTCATGAGGAGATGAAGGGAGATGTGGCCTTTGATGTGGTGAGAACCCTCTTTGAGCATAAACCCGAATTGGTGAATGTCCATCGAGAAGCCAGATGGCTCTCTCTCGAATATCAACCCACCGGTGCCTCCCCCATTCCATTTCATCCAGGAGCGATTCGATACTTTACAGAGAAAGGGATCAAAGTTAAATAGAGGGGAGAAGAAGGAATGACCCCTCTTCCAGGACCAATCATTATGGCGATGGGGGAGGGGTTTTCTTTTTATTGAATCGATCGAGGGAGCAGACCATGAGTCAGGAAGAAAAGAGAGAGGTAAAAGAAGAATTCATCACCGAAGAGGCTATAAAGGAGGCAGAGAAGTATATTGAGGAGGAAGAAGGTCCAACCCGGAGGATCTCAGGAAAGTTAGAAATATTTATCACTGCTGTGGCCGTGGTCATGTCCATCATTCATCTCTACGCAGCCATCGGGATCATCATGACCCAGGTCCTGAGAGGTATCCATGTCATGTTCGTCCTTTTCCTTTCCTTTCTTGTTTTCCCTTCCTTTAAACGATTTAAGAATCGTGTCCTGTGGTATGATTGGATCCTTGCTGTTCTCGGAATCGCTGTGATCATTTATATGTTGATGGATTTTGATGCTTTTATCTATCGTTCGGTCGTTCCAAATTCATGGGATATTTTCTTTGGGATAATTTTAATCCTTTTAGTCTTAGAGGCAACCCGAAGAACGACAGGCTGGATTATGCCTGCTGTGGTGATCGCTTTCGTGATCTATGCTTTTATCGGGCCCTATCTTCCGAAACCATGGACCCATCGGGGATATGATGTTGGCCGCCTGGTAGGCCATATGTATATGACCCTTGAAGGAATCTTCGGTGTGCCCATCGATGTCTCCTCCACCTTTATTATCCTTTTTACCATTTATGGAGCCTTTCTTGAAGTCTCTGGAGCAGGAAAATTTTTCATCGATTTTTCATTTGCAGCCATGGGGGGAAAACCCACCGGGGCAGGTCGTACGGTCACTCTGGCCTCATTCCTTCTGGGAGGACCTTCCGGAAGTGGCGTTGCCACAACGGTGACCTTGGGATCCGTAGCCTATCCTATGCTTGCCAAGGCAGGCTACAGCAAAGATGCGGCAGGAGGACTTCTCTCTGCAGGAGGAATCGGAGCTATTCTTTCCCCTCCCGTTCTTGGAGCAGCCGCATTTCTCATCGCCGAGTTTTTAAAAATCTCCTATCTTGATGTGATCATTATGGCCTGTATCCCCACATGCCTATATTATTGGTCTATCTTTTTGATGGTTGAACTTGATGCGAAGAAGTTTGGGGTCAAGGAGATTGCCTTTGATCAAACCTATAGTCTCTGGGAGCTTACAAAGCTCTATGGGTTCCATTTTATTTCTCTAATAGCCATTGTGGTGATTATGATTGTAGGGTTCTCGCCCATTATGGCGGTGTTTTGGGCTACCGTCGTTTCATTCGTAGTGAGCTTTATCCGGAAAGATACCGCTCTGGTGCCACCCAAATTGATCAAGGCACTGAGGGGAGGGTCTATCGGAGTATTAAGCGTGGCTTCGACCTGTGCTGCTGCTGGAATCATTGTCGGGGTGGTCACTCTCACCGGTCTGGGTCTAAAATTCAGTTCCATCATCATTGCCTATGCAGGTGGGAGTATCTTACTCACAGCCATCTATACCGCCATCATTGTTTGGGTGATTGGACTGGCTGTTCCAGTCACAGCCTCTTACATCATTGCGGTGGTTATTGCTGCCCCCGCCCTCATCCAGTTAGGGGTTCCTGACTATGCCGCTCATATGTTCGTATTTTACTATGCTATTCTTTCAGAAGTCTCTCCTCCAACAGCGCTCTCCTGTTTTGCGGCTGCGGCTTTGACCAAAGGAAATCCCTATCGAACCACGATGTATGCCTGGAAATATACCCTTCCTGCTTTTATCGTTCCTTTCATGTTTACCCTCGATCCTAAAGGGGTAGGGATTCTTCTTAAAGGTCCGGTGAAGGATGTGATCTGGACGACGATTACGGCCTTTTTTGGAATTGCAGCCCTCGCTGGAGGAGTGGAGAACTGGTTTTTGAAGAGGACGACCCTCTACGAAAGAATCATGCTCCTTCTCGCAGGACTGATGTTAGTCTATCCTATTCCTCTTTACGATATCCTCGGATTCGGTTTGATGGGGGCAGTGATTCTCCTCCAGAAGTTGAGAGGATAAGAGGGATTCCCACTTTCTTAAAATTTACTTTAATCCAATGGAAAGATTCCCGGGTACCGTATTTTCAGAAAAAAGGCAGAAACACCTTTTGAAGGTTACTCTCCTTTTCATTCTATTTCCTCTTCTCACCGGGTGTGGAAATCTTCTCTACCTGTCCCATCTGGGATGGCATCAATCCTTCATCACTTTTCAAAGCGTACCGGTTAAGGAGGTTCTTCAAAGGGAAGACCTTGGGGATGGGGAGAGAGAGAAGATTCTTTATATTCAGGAGGTAAAGCGTTTTGGAGAAGAGCGATTGGGTTTAAAAAGGAGCAAAAGCTATACTAAATTTTATGAATTGAATAGGCCCACTCTCTATATTATTACGGCCAGTGAGAAAGATCGCCTTCATCCCTATTATTGGCGTTTTCCAATGATTGGGGAGGTCACCTATAAAGGTTTCTTTACCATTAAAGGAGTAATGAGAGAAAAACTCGCTCTGGAGCAGAAAGGGTTGGATACCTATGTCCAGGGAGTGGCTGCCTATAGTACATTGGGGTGGTTGAACGATCCCATTTTTTCAACCATGCTGAATTGGGATCTCCCCACCCTGACCAATATGATTCTTCACGAGATGGCCCACGGGACCCTTTACTTCAAAGGGGAGACCGATTTCAATGAGCAATTGGCAACCTTTATTGGAAATCAAGGAACGATTGAGTTTCTTAAAGAGAGGTTTGGAGCCCATTCTCAAGAATTAGGCCTGGCGAAGGATTATCAACATGACGACCTCCTCTTTTCAGATTGGATCGAAGAGGCTTATCAACTTTTATCCGGTTTTTACGCCCAGCCCCTCTCCAGGGAGGAGAAATTGGAAGGAAGAGAGGAGATCTTCCGCTCCCTTCAAAACAGCTTTCGAGAAATCAAAGATCGATTTCGCACGGATTGTTATCGAGACTTTGACCAGAAAAGACTCAACAATGCCGTGATTCTTGCCCATCGACGATATCTCCATCGGATCGATCGGTTTGAAGTCCTTTATGAATTCCTTGGGAGAGAGATGAAAAAACTGATTCAATTTTTTGAAGAAGTAAAGCGTTCAGGAGAAAAACCCGACCTCTATTTGGAGAGGTGGTTGAAGGAGCGAAGGGCTACCTCTCTCTTTTCCCCTCAATAAACTCCTCCACCATTTCCTTTGCCTGATTATCCGGAATCTGAATCAGGGGATGTTTCATTGCGTAAGCAGAGATGGAGATAAGGGGACCCCCTATCCCTCTGTTTCTGGCAAGTTTACAGCACCGAATGGCATCGATGGTAATCCCCCCACTATTAGGAGAGTCTTCGACCGAGAGTCTCATTTCCAAATTCAATGGAATTTCACCAAACCCCCTTCCCTCCATACGAAGAAAACAGACCTTATTATCATTCTGCCAGGGGACATAGTCTGAGGGGCCGATATGGATATTTTCTGGTTCTAAAGGGATTCCCAGCTGGGATTGGATCGCTTCTGTTTTGGAGATTCTCTTATTTTTCAGACGATCCCGATTGAGCATATTCAAAAAATCAGTATTTCCTCCTGTGTTAATTTGATACGTTCGGTCGAGTTTGACTCCTCGATCCTCAAAAAGTTTGACCAAAACTCGATGAATGATAGTGGCTCCCAGTTGGGATTTGACATCATCCCCGATGGCCGGGATCCCTTTTTCTTCAAACCGTTTGGCCCATTGAGGATCAGAGACGATAAAACTGGGGATACAGTTAATAAAACTCACCCCTGTATTCAAACAGGCTTCTGCGTAGAATTGGGTGGCCAGGTCTGATCCCACCGGAAGGTAGTTGAGAAGAATTTCTACACCGGATTCTTTAAGAACCTTCTCCACGTTACAAGGTTTTTCATTTGCTATGACAAAGGTTCGATCCTCAGGGTAATCTTTCATATGCTCAGAGACCCCGTCCAGAACCTCCCCCATCGAGACCCTTACTCCAGAATCATTGAAATTTGAAAAGAAGACTTTAGTACAATTAGGTTTGGCGAAGATGGCCTCCCGAAGGGGTTTTCCAACCTTCCTCTTATCGATATCGAAGGCTGCTCCTACTTCAATATCCCAGGGTTTGTATCCTCCAATATCTAAGTGCATTAATCCAAGAGGCTCAAATTTTGGATTCCGTCGACTTAAATCCCTATAAAATTCAATCCCTTGAATTAAAGCACTGGCACAGTTCCCAACCCCTACAATTCCAATTCGAATGGAATTCTTTTTCATAAGAACTCTCTCTCATGGATGATTTCTTATGGTTTCAACTTTGAATAACTATCTTATTTCATCACAATTGTCAAGAATTTTAAGCCCGTAGCGATTCATCGCTCTTGACTTCTTGGTTTTTATCTGGTAATTTCCGCAAAAAATAGAATGAAAGGATAGGAGAATGAAAAAATCCCATTTTTTGAAACACCCTATTAAACCCTTAGATCCCCAAAAAACGACTACCCTTTATGATCTGGTTCAAGCCTTTCAATATACTTCTTTTCAAAGTCGAAATCTTTATAAATGTTTTGAGGTTTTTAAAAAAATGCTCGTTGATCCCCGATGTATTATATTTTTAGGGTTATCCGGTGCAATGATTCCAGGGGGAATGAGAAAAGTGATTCGGCGGATGATCGAGAAAAGGTTGGTGGATGTGATTGTTTCCACAGGGGCCAATATTTTTCACGATCTTTTTGAGAGTTTCGGTTACCGACATTATGTAGGTTCCCAGGAGATGGATGATGATGCCCTTCGGGAGCAACGAATCGTCCGGGTCTATGACGCCTTAATGGACGATCAGGAGATCAATAAAGTGATTTATCTTCTTTCAAAGGTTCCAGAGACTCTGGAGGAAAAGATCATTTCCTCAAGGAGATATCTTGAGGCATTGGGAAGACAACTCAAAGATGAAGAATCCATCCTGAGAACGGCTGCTCGTCATGGGGTTCCAATCTTTGTTCCAGCTTTAAGTGATAGTTCTATCGGGATTGGCCTTACCTTTCTTCATGGCCAAAAGAAAAACCCTTCGGAAGGATTGATTATCGATCAGATCAGGGATAGTTTTGAGATTGCCCAGATCAAAAAAGCCTCACCCGTAACAGGAGCAATCTATATTGGAGGAGGGGTTCCAAAGAATTATATTCAACAGCTGGGACCCGTCAATGAGCTTCTCTTTCGAAGAGAAAGTGGACATCGGTATGCCTTTCAGATCACAACGGATGATCCTAAATGGGGGGGACTCTCTGGATGCACTTTTGAAGAGGCAAAATCTTGGGGGAAGATTGAAAGAGGATCTGCCTACGCAGTCATTTACATGGATGCCACGATCGCTCTTCCTCTTTTAGTCGGAGCTATCCTCCAAGAAGGGAGAACCTATCTGAAAAGAAAAAGACGGGAATTCCTTTGGGAGGGGGATCACCTTAAAGGGATAAACTTTACCTGATTTCATCACCTCCTGGCAAAGCTCCAGAATTTCGTAGCCTGTCCATTGGAGAGGGTTGAAAAAAACCCATAAATGATTATATTATTTTTGTGTAACCTATCGAAAAGTAAAGGAGTATGAATTCCATGAGAAATTCGGATTCGAAGATTCCGGACCAAAAGGAGCTCGAAAGGGAGCTCAACGAATACTTGGGCAAGAAGTATGGCGATCGTATCCGGTTGGTCGTCCCCATGCTCTTTCCTAAGGCCCAGTCTGAGGAGTTTTCAAAAGAAGAAAAGGAAGGAGAGGGTAAGAAGGGGAAGATTAACTTTGATATGAAACCAGAGGAACTCGAAGCCTTCCTGAACGATTATATTATCCGTCAGGAGGAGGCAAAAGAGATTCTTGCCACAAAGATCTGCACCCATTTTAATCGAATTAAATTCACAGAGAGATCTAAAGGGAAGACCCGATATGAAGGGGTGGGTCATATTAAGAATAATATCTTGATGATCGGACCGACCGGGGTGGGAAAGACCTACCTTATTAAACTGATTGCTAAAAAGATTGGAGTTCCCTTTGTCAAAGGGGATGCAACCAAGTTTAGCGAAACAGGATATGTGGGAGGAGATGTGGAAGATCTGGTTCGGGATCTGGTCTATGAAGCGAATGGAGATATTGAACTGGCTCAATATGGGATTATTTATATCGATGAGATTGATAAGATTGCCTCCTCCAACAATCTCATAGGGCCGGATGTTTCAAGAACGGGGGTTCAAAGGGCATTGCTGAAACCTATGGAAGAGACAGAGGTCGACCTTAAAGTTCCTCATGATCCCATCTCCCAATTGGAAGCCATAGAACATTATCGAAAGACAGGAAAGAGGGAAAAGCGGACGATCAATACAAAAAATATTCTATTCATTATGAGTGGTGCTTTCAATGGCCTGGAAGAGATCGTTAAGAAACGGTTAAATCGAGAAGGAATTGGATTTGGAGCCGAAATTCGATCCAAGGATGAGCGAGCCGAATATCTTAAACAGGTCAAAGCAGAAGATCTCATCGCCTATGGTTTTGAGTCGGAATTTATTGGAAGACTTCCGGTGACAGCCGTATTCGATCGATTAGAAGTAGAGGATCTATATGCTATCCTCAAGAACCCCAATAACCCTATCATTTTAGGGAAAAAGAAGGACTTCAAATCCTACGGAATTGATATTCAGTTTGAGGATGAAGCCCTCTATGAGTTGGCGGTTCGAGCCTATGAAGAGAAAACTGGAGCAAGAGGTTTAGTCAGTGCGGTGGAGAAGGTTCTTCTGAAGTTTGAGAAACGGCTCCCCTCCACGGAGATTAAAAAGTTTGTAGTGACCAAGTCGCTCGTGGAGAATCCTGAGAGAGAACTTGAACGACTGATTCAAAACCCCTCCGATCCAGAAATCTTAGCCAAATTTGAGGCCCTCCTCTCTAAAGAGAAGAGTGAGCTAAAGGAATCCATCCTTCGAAGGGAGGATGAGTTTCGGAAGCGTTACGGCTTCTCCTTCACGGAAGGGAGGATTGACCTCATCGTCAATCGAATGGTGGAAAAAGGATATGATGTGAATACGGTGTGTGAGGAAGTCATGGAAGTCCAGAGACAGGTGGAAGAGTTTGGGCGGGAATTTTACAGACGGAATGGGATACGGCTCCGCTTTGATGACATGGCCATCAATCGGATCATTGAAATGTCCCTGAATGAAGGGGTGAGGGGAGAAGTGATATGCTCCCGTTTATTGAAGGACTATGAGCATGGAATCAAACTCATCCGGGATAAATTGGGCCGAAGGGAGTTTCTGATCACCCAGGAAGCCATTGAGGACCCAGAGGGCTATCTCAATCGGGTGATCCGTGACATATACAGCAGACAATCCACTCAAAGAGCCCAAGAGGAAGGATAAATAATGGCAGGAAAAGATTATTATCAGATCTTAGGAGTGAGCAAAAACGCTACCGAAGAGGAGATTAAGAGGGCCTATCGTAAACTGGCCATGAAATATCATCCCGATCGGAATCCGAATAAAAAAGAGGCAGAGGAGAAATTTAAGGAGATAAACGAAGCTTATGCGGTCTTAAGCGATAAAGAGAAAAGAAGACAGTATGACACCTTCGGGGCAGAAGGATTCCATCAACGATTCACGCAAGAGGACATCTTCAGGGGATTCGATTTCGATGAGATACTGTCAAGCATCTTTGGTAAAGGAGGTCGGAGAGAATTTAGATTTGGCGGGCATGGGGGATTTGATTTCAGTGACTTTTTCGGGAGTCCTTTCGGTTATCAAGATGTGGGGAGGACCCCTCAAAAAGGTGAGGACCTTTACTATGAACTAAGTCTCTCGTTAGAAGAGGCTGCCTTCGGTGGGGAGAAGCGGATTTCCTTCCGAAAAAATGGGAAGGTCGAAGAGATCTCGGTGAAGATCCCCAGGGGCGTTGCCTCTGGAATGAAGTTGAGAATCGCGGGGAAAGGGATGGAAGGGAAAAATGGGGGGCCTCCTGGGGACCTCTATCTTCAAGTCCATATCCGAGAACATCCCCTCTTTACTCGAGAGGGGGATGATTTGATCGTTGAAAAGGAGATCAAGCTCTCAGAAGCTCTCTTGGGAACCACCCTTGAAGTTCCTACCCTTGAAGGAATGAAGAGAATTAAGATTCCTCCGGGAACCCAGAGCCATACCAAAATGCGATTGAAGGGATTGGGGATGCCTCATTTTCAGAAAGAGGGAAGAGGCGATGAATTTGTGAAAATCATTGTCAAGATCCCACAAAAACTCTCCGAAAGGGCCAAGGGATTGATTCAAGAACTCGCCCGAGAAGGCCTCTAATTCCCTTAAAGAACGCATTTCATTCATTGACTTTTTTTCCAATCTATTATAAATATTGCCCAAAAGAAAAAAGGCGTTTAATCCTTTCATAGGAGGGTAGACTTATGGGGAATCGAATCTACGAGGAAGTTCCGGTCGAGAAATTGAGATGGCGTTGTGATCCTGGCTCCTTACCTTTTGAAACGACCGATTCCATACCCCCTTGCAAAGAGATTATTGGACAAGAAAGAGCGATTGAAGCCCTTCGAGTGGGATTGGAAATCCATAGCATTGGGTACAATGTATTTGTAACGGGTTTAGCAGGAACCGGAAGATTTACGACCATTAAAACTCTCCTTGAAAGATTAGAGGTCGAAGGAAGGATCCCGAGGGATATTTGCTACGTGAATAACTTCAAAAATCCGGATATGCCGCGAATGATTGATCTCCCCGCTGGACAGGGAAATGCCTTTAAAAAAGAGATGGAGACCTTGATTGAAACATTGAAAAAGAAGATTCCTCTTGTTTTTGAAAATGAAACCTATCTCAATAAGAAAAAGGAGTTAGTCGAAAGTTTTCGTTCGAGGCAAGCTGAGATGTTTCGGGAGTTTGAAAAGAAAGTCAACCGGGAGGGTTTTGCATTGGTTCAAATTCAAATGGGACCCTACTCCCGGCCAGGGATCTTCCCTTTGATCGAGGGAAATCCTGTGAACATTGAACAGTTAGAGGCCTTGGCGGAGGAGGATAAATTTTCCAAAGAGGAATTAGAAAGGATCAAGGCCAAACAGACAGAATTGATCGATGATCTGGAAAACCTTTTTAAAGAGACCCGGAAGTCGGAGAAAGAGATCAAAGATCAACTCACCGCTTTAGATAATGAAGTCATTTCACCCGTGATCCGAGATTCCGTCTCGGATATTAAAGAGAAATTTAATTATGAAAAAGTCCATCGATATCTGGATGAGGTTCAGGAAGATATTCTCCGCAATCTTCATCGGTTTAGAGAAAAAGAAGAAACGCCAGCCCCTCCCTTTCCAGGGCTCCCCCTTCCTACCCAACCAGACCAGTTTACAGAATACCAAGTCAATGTCCTGGTCGATAATTCGGAAACCAAAGGGGCTCCCATTATTGTTGAAACGACCCCTAACTATCGTAATCTTTTTGGAACGATTGAAAGGGTGGTGGATCGAACAGGGGTCTGGAGAACAGACTTTACTCATATTAAAGCTGGGTCTTTCCTTAGAGCCAATGGAGGGTATCTCATCTTTAATGCATTGGACGCTCTCCTGGAGCCATGGGTCTGGCCTGCTTTGAAGCGAACACTCAAGAACCAGGTGGTTGAAATCCAGACCTATGATCCTTTCTATTTCTTTTCCGCTACCGCCTTAAAACCTGAACCCATCGAATGCAATACCAAGGTCATTATGATCGGGGATCCCCGACTCTATTATCTCCTTTATAATCTGGATGATGACTTCAAAAAGATTTTTAAGGTGAAAGCCGACTTCGACTCTGTCACGAATAAGAATGACGAGACGATCTATCAATATGCGACCTTTATTAAAAAGATTTGTGATGAAGAAAAGCTAAAGCCTTTCGATCGAACTGGAGTAGCGGCTGTCGTAGAGTACGGGGTGGAGATCGCAGGGAGGCAAAAGAAACTTTCCACCCGATTCCATCTCATTGCCGATATTCTGAGAGAGGCGAACTTCTGGGCGACCAAGGATGGGAGTCCCGTAGTGACCGAGAAACATGTGGATTTGGCCATCGAAAAGAAGGTATATCGCCTAAACCTCATCGAAGAAAAGATTCAGGAGATGATCGAAGAGGGAACCATTATGATCGACACAGAGGGGATGGTCGTGGGCCAGGTCAATGGCCTTTCGGTTTACGATCTGGGAGACTACACTTTTGGGAAACCTTCCCGGATCACCGCCAAGACCTCCTTAGGGAAAGCAGGAATTATTAATATTGAGAGGGAAGCTGAATTGAGCGGTCCGATTCATAATAAAGGGGTCTATATTCTCTCGGGATATCTCAGGGATCGATATGCCCAGGACAAACCCCTCACGATGAGTGCAAGCATCTGCTTTGAACAATCCTATAGTGGAGTCGAAGGGGATAGTGCCTCCTCCACTGAGCTCTACGCCCTTCTTTCGAGCCTATCGGGTCTTCCTCTCCGTCAGGATATTGCAGTCACTGGATCGGTCAATCAGAAAGGAGAGATTCAACCGATTGGTGGGGTCAATGAGAAGATCGAAGGATTCTTTGACGTGTGTAAGGCAAAAGGGCTGACGGGAACCCAGGGAGTGATGATTCCCTACGCAAACATGGATGATCTAATGTTGAGAAAAGACGTGGTCCAGGCGATCAGAGAAGGGAAATTTCATATTTATCCTGTAAAGACGATTGATCAGGGCATTGAGATCCTCACTGGAGTGGAGGCAGGAGAAAGACTTCCGGATGGTCGGTTTAAGGAAGGGACGGTCAATGATCTGGTGGACAGAAGGCTCAGAGAGTTAGGGATGAAGATTAAAGAGTTTGAAGCAGGGGGAGGGGAGGAGTCTAAAGAAGAAAAAAAGAAGAAGGGAAGAAAACCTGCCTGTGGTAGATAGAGTAAGGATTTCAGGTCCTCTCAAGACAGGTGAAGTCATCCATATTCAGGGGCCTCCGCTGGAGGCCCTTCGATTTCAAGGAACTCGGAACGGAAGCATTCTCACCGTCACCGATGACTCAGGGAGGGACTTCCGGGCAAGGGTTCTTTCTCTTTCTGAAAAGGAAGCCTCCCTCTTCATCTTTGAAGTATTTCCATCCCCTACTGAATCCTCCTTGGAGATTATTCTTCTACAGGCCCTTCCAAAGAAGGAGAGAATGGAGTGGATCATCCAAAAGACTACAGAATTGGGAGTCTCGATGATTCTCCCTTTTAAGTCGGAGAAATCGATCTCCCTTGAGGAACGGGAGATAAAGCAGAAGAAGGCTCACCGATGGCAATCTATTGCCCTTAAAGCGGTGCAACAATCAAGGAGAGCAAAGGTTCCAAAGATCGAGGCTTACCGTTCTTTTGAGGAGGCCCTGGCCTTCTGTAAAGAAGAAGGATTAAAGATTATCCTTTGGGAAAAAGGAGGGATGAGTTTAAAAGAACTTTTAAGAGAGTCCCGGAACTCCCTTGTCTATGCTCTGGTGGGGCCAGAGGGGGGATTCACGGAGAAAGAGGTTCTGCGGGCAAGGGAGTGCGGTTTCATCCCCGTTAAACTTGGACAAAGAATCTTGAGAACAGAAACGGCCGCCATCACTCTGATTGGAATTCTTCAATATGAATTAGGAGATCTCTGTTCTTACCCCCCTTCCCCCATTGATCCTATTTCGAAATAAGAAGAGGAGAGGTTATCAGCGAGAAATGACATTGGGTTGACGTTTCCCACAGAAAGACTTTATAATGAAATCCAAAGGGGGTTTTCTTCTATGTGGGAATATTCTGAGAAGGTAAAAGACCATTTTTTAAATCCAAGGAATGTCGGAGAGGTTGAGAATCCGGATGGAATCGGGGAGGTGGGTTCTCTGGCCTGTGGAGATGCTTTAAGGCTCACCTTTAAATTGGATGAGAATAAAAGGATCAAGGAGGTCAAGTTTAAGACTTTTGGTTGTGCCAGTGCCATCGCCTCCTCTTCCGCTCTTACCGAGATGATCAAAGGGAAGACCTTAGAGGAAGCTGAAAAGATTACCAATCAGGACATTGCGAATTACTTAGGGGGACTCCCAGAAGAGAAGATGCATTGCTCGGTCATGGGAAGGGAGGCCCTGGAGGCAGCCATTGCTCATTATCGAGGCCAGAAACCAGTCAAAGAGGAGTTTGAAATTGTCTGTAAATGTTTTGGGGTAACGGATCGAGAGATTATCAAGGCCATCCGGGAAAATGATCTTAAGACGGTAGAACAGGTCACCTACTATACGAAGGCCGGTGGAGGATGTGCCAAGTGTCATCCAAAGATCGAGGCCTTAATCGAGAAGGTCAGAAAAGAGATGGGACAAGGGGCTCCTCCCCCCAAACCCGAAAAGAAGAAACTTTCGAATATTCAGAAAATTAAGTTAATCGAAGAAACTCTGGGGAGGGAAATCATCCCGGCCCTTAAGGCGGACGGTGGAGATTTAGAACTTATCGATGTGGAAGGGGATAGAGTTTATGTGGCATTGAGGGGAAAATGTTCCTTTTGCCCGAGTTCTGAGGTAACCCTGAAACAATATGTGGAATCTAAACTGAGAGAGTTTGTAAGCGAGGATCTTGTCGTAGAGGAGGTTAGATCGTGAAAACTGTTTATGTCGATAATAATGCAACGACAAAAGTAGCCCCCGAAGTCCTGGAGGCCATGCTTCCTTATTTTACAGAACTTTACGGGAATCCCTCCAGTATGCATTTCTTCGGAGGTCAGGTTCAGAAAAAAGTCAACGAGGCAAGAGAACAGGTCGCTGATTTTCTGGGGGCCGACCCATCGGAGATTGTTTTTACGAGTTGTGGGACAGAGAGTGATAATGCTGCGATCTTTGGGACTCTTGATTCCTATCCGGAGAAACGCCATTTCGTGACTTCTCGGGTAGAGCATCCCGCAGTCCTTAATGTATGCCCATATTTAGAACGGAAGGGGTATCGGGTCACTCAAGTTTCAGTCGATCGGGAAGGACACTTAGACCTTGACGAGTTGAAAGAATCTCTCAGGGATGAAACGGCTCTTGTTTCCATCATGTATGCGAACAATGAAACCGGAGTGATCTTCCCGATCGAAGAGATCGGAGAGATGGTGAAATCGAAGGGAATCCCATTTCATGTGGATGCAGTTCAAGCGGCTGGGAAGATCCCTCTCAATATGAAGAAATCGACGATCGATATGCTTTCTATTTCGGGGCATAAGCTTCATGCTCCCAAAGGGATCGGTGTTCTTTACATTCGAAAAGGGACGAAATTTTCTCCCTATATCATTGGTGGTCATCAAGAAAGGGGCCGAAGGGGAGGGACGGAGAATGTCCCTTATATCATCGGCCTGGGGAAAGCCTGCGAACTGGCTAAAAAGAACCTTGAAGAGGAGAATACCCGTGTCAGAGCCTTAAGGGACTATCTTGAAGCAAAGATCTTAGAAAAGATTCCCAATACCTTAGTGAACGGAGACCGATATAATAGACTTCCGAATACCCTTAGCGTGAGCTTTGAATATGTCGAGGGAGAGTCAATTCTGCTCCTCCTCTCAGATTTAGGAATCTGTGCTTCGTCTGGTTCTGCCTGCACCTCCGGTTCTCTCGAGCCTTCCCATGTGTTAAGGGCGATGGGCGTTCCTTTTACAGCAGCTCATGGCTCCATTCGATTTAGCTTATCTATTTATAATACCAAAGAAGAGATGGATTATATTATCGAACATCTCCCCCCCATCATCCAGAAACTCCGTGATATCTCTCCCTTTTGGAAAGACTATTTAAAATCGAAGATAAAAGACTAAAAAAGCCCCATTTTGAATGGGGCTTTTTTAGTCCATTTCTTTAGCTTACCACAGTGACATTGGTCGCCTGTGGTCCTTTTGGACCTTGGGAAACTTCGAACTCCACTTCATCCCCTTCGTAAAGGGATTTGAAGCCTTCTCTCTTGATGGACGAATAGTGAACGAAGACATCCTTTCCATCATCTCTGGAAATGAATCCATAGCCCTTCTTCTCATTAAACCATTTCACTCGACCTCTCGCCATTACAACTCACCTCCTTTCTATTTGAATTGACGTAAGTTGTAATAGCCTCAGTCCATAAAAAAAGCCACAAAAGGTATAAGAAGAACTTTTGTGGCTTTTCCATTATTTAAACCTAAGATACTTCTTACAACCTACTTTAACATTATGCGATTTATTTCGTGGATTGTCAAATGACTCAAAGATCGATCCAAATTAAAAACAGTGATGAGAGAGGGTCTTTTCAATATTTTCTAACTCAAATATTACGAAATGTAACTCTGAAGAGGTAAATTGCCCTGGATTGATTGCAACCGTTTTCCCGACTCGTTCCATATAGGAGCCTGAATATTTGGGTGATTCATGGATATGACCATGAAGGGTGACAAGGGGTTGTGTCTTTTCAATAAAGAAGCGGATTGAGTGGCTTCCTGCGAACCCTCCACTTTTGAGCCGGTCGAGGTTCGTTCCAAATGGAGGGGAATGGGTTACATAGAGGGTCCTTTGGTTCGAGATAGGGACTGGGAGCTTATTTAAATCCTCTTGAATCGTTTCTCGGCTGTTCAGATAGAGATAAGGATCCACCGGACTGAGATCGTCGTCGTGATCTGAGACTCTGAGATAAGAGGGATTTTTTTGAGGAGGCCAAGGGGATACTTCATCGTCTCTTTTTTCATAATTTTTCGGTCTAAAAGGAGTGGGAGGAACAAAGGGGTAGCCAATCATTTCATAATCATTATTTAGTCGATATTTTTTTAAGGCAAGATCGATCCATCCTTCTATCGGTTCTCTAAAAAGATCAGGATAAGCGAGATCCCAGTTGCCGGGAATGGAGAAGAGGTAAATTTCCGGTTGGGCCTCTTTTATCTTTTTAACAAATGGAATGAGGAAGTCTTTGATGAACACCTTCTGGTAAGGGATCATATCCTCATACCGCTTGGTTGGGGGAAAGGAGGGAAGAAAATCACCTCCTAAGAGAAGGATCTCAGGGGAGTAGGTCCGAGTAAATCTCAGGAGTTGTTCATAAAGAGAGATTTCTCCATGAAGGTCTGATGTGAATAAAACTTTCATCTTTTACTTGCTTTTTAAGTTTTCACATGGTCAGATCTTTTTAACGCTAAGGATAAGCCAGGGAAGAGGCTATTCTTCAAAATCTTCCACAAGAACCCATTTATCCTTTCGTTTAAGGAGTTTAAATGTAACCTTGCAATAAGAGCAGAGAATGAGATCCCCCGGTTTCTCGTCTCCCTCCATGGGGATATCCGCATCACAGACCGGACAGACCATATCTTTGATCATCTCTTTCTCCTTTTGGGATTA
>CALIBK010000046.1 GCA_938045955.1 uncultured bacterium
CTAACCCCCTCGACGCCAAGACCCTCGTAATCGCTGAGGTCAACGTCGTCTTCCCATGATCCACATGCCCAATCGTCCCCACATTCACATGCGGCTTCGTCCTCTCAAACCTCGGCTTAGACATAACTCAAACCCTCCTTCTTGCTTTTTGGTAGATTTTTTTATCTCTCTGGAGCCCACGACCAGGATTGAACTGGTGACCTCATCCTTACCAAGGATGTGCTCTACCAACTGAGCTACGTGGGCCACAGGGAGAAAGAAAAAACCTGTCATTGTTATAGACAGGTTATTAAAATTTAATGATTCAAAGTCTATTCATTCTAAATGGAGCGGGAAACGGGGATCGAACCCGCGACCCTCAGCTTGGAAGGCTGATGCTCTACCAACTGAGCTACTCCCGCTTTTTATCCATAATATATTATAATTATCTATATCTCTCAATCCATTAACCGTTTAATGGAGCTGGTGGAGAGGGGAGGATTCGAACCTCCGAAGGCATCGCCAACAGATTTACAGTCTGTCCCCTTTGGCCGCTCGGGAACCTCTCCAGTTGGAAATTCTTAATTTAATGATTATTCAAGCTCCTCCTGATAAAGAAAAAGAATGGGAAATCAATGAGTTACATATGTGGAATTAAGAGTAATAAATTCGAAACTTAATTAAATTAACAGAAAAAAAAATAAATGTCAAGTTCCCGATAAAAATTTTTTTTGGAATTGAAGGGGGGCACTAATTTTTCATAAATTTCCTTTTATCCGATGAGAAGTTTCCTTTCTTCTTAATCGATCAAACGAGAATAAATGGAAAAATTTGACATTTATTGGGATTCTCTTTAATATTCCGAAGATATATATTGAACGAGTGGCGGACGATGGCCGGAGAAAAAAGACTTGCAAGAACAAGAAATATTGGATTTATGGCTCACATCGATGCGGGGAAGACCACTGTCACCGAAAGGGTGCTTTTCTATACAAAGAAAATTCATCGAATGGGGGAGGTAGATGAAGGAACCACAGTAATGGACTGGATGCCATTAGAACAAGAAAGGGGGATTACCATCACCTCTGCAGTCACTTCTGTAGAATGGAAAGGAAATTTTATCCACATCATCGATACCCCCGGTCATGTGGATTTTACCATCGAAGTAGAACGTTCTCTGAGAGTGCTTGACGGAGCGATTGCCATCTTCAGCGCTGTGGAAGGAGTGGAACCTCAATCCGAAACGGTCTGGCATCAAGCAGATAAATATCGGGTCCCCAAATTGGCTTTTGTGAATAAAATGGATCGATTGGGAGCCGATTTTTGGGGGACCGTGAAGATGATGATCGAACGACTCGGAGCCAACCCTATTCCCATTCAGATTCCCATGGGTTCGGAAGACCGATTTTTGGGAGTGGTGGATCTTATTCGAAATAAAGGAATCGTTTGGGATGAATATAGTTTAGGAACGGAATTTAAAGAAATCACCATCCCAAAGCAACTGGAAGAAGAAGTCTCTCAATCTCGTTCCAGGATGATCGAATCGTTGGCCGAATTGGATGATGATATGATGGAGAAATATCTCGGTGGGGAAGAAATCTCAGAATCTGAAATTAAAAGTACCTTAAGAAAGGCCACGCTCGCTCTTAAGGCAGTCCCGGTCCTATGTGGAGCAGCTTTACGGAATCAGGGGATTCAACCCTTAATCGATGCCATAGTGGACTACCTCCCCTCTCCCCTTGATGTCCCTCCAGTCATAGGGAAAAATCCTTTGACCGGAGAGGATGAGAAAAGATTCCCAAAAGATGAGGAACCCTTAACGGCTCTGGCTTTTAAAGTCATGATGGATGAGGGAAGGAAGTTGGTTTACATTCGAATCTATTCGGGAGTATTGAAGGTTGGAATGGAAGTATACAATCCCCGAATCAAGAAGATGGAAAAGATCTCTCGCATTTTCGAGATGCATGCCAACCAACGAACAAGAATAGAGGAGGCAAAGACAGGTGAGATTGTCGCTCTCATGGGTTTGAAAGAAACCATTACAGGGGATACCCTCTGTGACCGAAATCATCCAATCTTACTCGAACCTATGGAGTTCTATAAACCAGTAATGTCTGTTGCGGTGGAACCTAAAACGGGCAAAGACCAGGAAAAACTTGTCCAATCCTTGGAGAAGTTAAGTGAGGAGGACCCAACCTTCCAATTTAAATCAGACGAAGACACAGGACAAACGATTATCTCCGGGATGGGAGAGCTACATCTTGAAGTATTGGTTCACCGTCTTCTTACGGACTATCACTTAGAAGTAAATGTCGGGAAACCTCAGGTGGTCTATCGCGAAACGGTGGAAAAGGAAGCCGAGGCCTTCTATCGGTTTATTAAAGAAATAGAGGAAGTAAAACATTTTGGCGAAGTCCATTTAAGAATCTCCCCCAACGGCCGGGGGAAAGGAATCGAGTTTCATTCTGAAATTCCCGAGGGGACTCTCTTTCCTGAAGGCCTTTCTGCCATTGAGGAGGGTGTCAGAGAAGGGGCGACCATTGGAGTTATTATGGGTTATCCTCTTACAGATCTGAAAGTGATATTAATCAAAGCGATCACCGATCTGAATCATCCATCTCCTCTGGCCCTCAAGATTGCTGCCTCCCATGCTCTTCAAGAGGGTTGTCGAAAGGCTCACCCTATTCTGCTGGAACCAATGATGGAAGTCAATATCATCGTTCCCGAAGAATTTATGGGAGAGGTGATTGGGGATTTAAAGGCAAGAAAGAGCTCTGTAGAAACCATTACCCCCAAGGGAAAAGTGGTAATTATTAAAGCCATATCCCCTCTGACGAAAATGTTTGGATATTCGACTGATTTGAGATCCCTTACCCAAGGACGAGGAACGTTTTCAATGCAATTCAGTCGTTACGATAAAGCAATTGGGTAAGAGACTATCCGGGAATGATTATCCAGGAACAAGGAGCCGCAGAAAAGATTCTTAAACTCCTCACAAAATCTCAATCCCATCCTATCTCCGGACAGGAAATCGGTCATCTTCTGGGAATGAGCCGAACCTCTGTTTGGAAGCGCATTAGAGACCTCCGATCGTTAGGCTATGAGATTGAGGCCTCAACCCGATCAGGATATCGTCTGATTCGATCTCCGGATCTTCTCATTCCTTTTGAGATCAAATTGAATCTTCGAACCCGATGGATGGGAAGAAGAATCCATTATTTTCAGAAAATCGACTCCACCAATTCAAAAGCCTATGAATTAGCCTTAAAAGGTGCAAAGGAGGGAGAAATTGTAATCGCGGAGTCCCAAAAAAGGGGTAGAGGAAGATTAGGAAGGAAATGGTTTTCTCCCCCTTTCCTCAACCTCTATCTCTCAGTGATCCTTAGGCCCAAAATCCCACCCCATCAGGCATCTCTTCTGACCCTGATGGCTGCTGTTGCCACGGCGGAAGCGATAGAAAAATATTCCGGCCTTCAA
The DNA here is from genome assembly GCA_938045955.1 of uncultured bacterium. GTDB lineage: Bacteria > Desulfobacterota > BSN033 > BSN033 > UBA1163 > CALIBK01. Next base: position 3,457 of record CALIBK010000046.1, read on the forward strand.
CCTCTGATCAAATGGCCAAATGATATTCTAATGAGAAATCGAAAAGTAGCCGGCCTTCTGAATGAGATTCGTTCCGAAGGAGATCGAATTGACTTCATCATCCTCGGGATAGGGGTCAACCTCAACATGAAGACAACGCAATTCCCTCAGGAGATCCGTTCCCTTGCGACTTCCCTAAAGATAGAAAAAGGAGAATCGATCTCAAGGAAGGAATTTCTTCAGACCCTCCTAAAGACTTTAGAAGAATGGTATGAGATCTTCATGAAGGAAGGAGGGGAGAGGATCCTGAAGGTCTGGAGAGAAAAGTCGAGAATCAAAGGGAGAGCGGTTCGTGTAACCTCCTTTGGTCAGAGTTTCACAGGGAGGGCGGTGGATGTGGATTCGGAAGGGGCTTTGATTCTAAGAATCAGAAAAGGAGAACGAAGGCGAATCGTTGCGGGAGATATCGAATATTTTGAATGAAGGGAAAAAGGAGGGTTTATGCTTTTAGTCATTGATATAGGCAATACGAATACCGTATTGGGGGTTTATGACCAGAAAGTTCTGGTTGACCACTGGCGATTGGGAACAGAACGAGAGAAAACGGCCGATGAATGGGGGATCCTTTTTCGTGAACTCTTTCAGTTTGATCATCTCTCTATGGATGAATTTAAAGGCCTGATCATTTCCTGTGTGGTCCCCCCGGTTCTTGAAAGGATTCAGGAAATGGCAGAAAAATACTTCCATGTGAAACCTTTGATTGTGGGACCCGAAATTGAGACCGGAATGAAGATCCTCTATGATCATCCGCAGGAAGTTGGAGCTGACCGGATTGTCAATGCGGTGGCTGCCTATGAACGCTATAAAAAGAGTGTGATTGTAGTCGACTTTGGAACCGCTACCACATTTGATGCGGTCTCCTCAAGAGGGGAATATTTAGGTGGAGCAATTGCTCCCGGAATTGGCATCTCCGCGGAGGCTCTTTTTCAACGAGCTTCTAAATTGCCAAGAATCGAGATCTTGAAGCCTAAACAGGTGATCGGAAAAAATACCATTCAGAGTATGCAATCGGGAATCTTTTTTGGATATGTGGGGCTGGTTGACGAGATTGTGAAACGAATGAAGAAGGAGATGGGGTCCAATCCCCGGGTGATTGCTACCGGGGGATTGGCCAATCTGATCTCAAAGGAATCCAGATCAATTGAAGAAGTCGATGAATTTCTAACCCTTGAGGGGTTAAGAATTATTTACGAAAGAAATCAGAAACCCAAAAAAAGAAAACCCTGAGTCTTCGATCCTGTAAATTCTTTAAATCCCCATTCTTAGGTTTTCTACAAAACCCTATCAGGCCTATCCATGAGTGATGGATTCTTTAGCCTAAAATTTTCTCTTGTATCTCGTTTTGGGATCTGCTATAAGTAACCTCGATGCTTGCTCGGGTTCTCAGCAGCTCCCTATTTGGAATCGATGCCTATGTGGTGGAAGTAGAGGTCGATATTGCCTCGGGCCTTCCCGCCTTTGCTACGGTTGGCCTTCCGGAGGGAGCGGTCAAGGAATCGAAGGAACGAGTGAAGGCTGCAATCAAAAATTGCGGCTATGAGTTTCCTTCCCGACGAATCACCGTCAATCTTGCACCCGCAGATATTAAAAAAGAGGGCGCTGCCTTTGACCTTCCTATGGCTATTGGTATTCTTGCTGCGACTGAAGTCGTTCGGAAAGAAAAACTGAACCAATATTTTATCCTGGGGGAGCTCTCCCTTGATGGTCAGGTCAAACCCATCAAAGGGACGCTTCCCATTGCGGTGGCTGCCCGAGATTCGGGTCTTAAGGGAATCCTCCTTCCAAGAGGGAATGCCAGAGAGGCCGCGGTGGTCAAGGGGATTGAGATACTCCCCCTGGATACCCTTTCGGACTGTGTCGAATTCTTAAACGGAACGCTTCATATTGACTCCGTGGAAGTGGATCTTGACGAACTCTTTCGAACTGAACCGAATTACCCGGTCGATTTTAATGAAGTGAAGGGGCAGGAACATGTAAAGCGATGTCTCGAAGTGGCAGCGGCCGGAGGTCATAATGTGATTATGATTGGGCCTCCAGGTTCTGGAAAAACGATGCTTGCCAAAAGGCTTCCGACCATTCTTCCTGATATGAACTTTGAAGAGAGTCTCGAAACCACAAAGATTCACAGCGTGATGGGTCTGATCCCTCCTGACCATTCCCTGATTGTGACCCGCCCCTTTCGAAATCCTCATCACACCATTTCGGATGCGGGTCTTATCGGAGGAGGTCAGATTCCAAAACCTGGCGAAGTCTCCCTTGCACACAACGGGGTCCTTTTCTTAGACGAACTTCCTGAATTTAAGAAAAATGTTCTTGAGGTGATGCGTCAACCCCTCGAAGAAGAAAAGGTGACCATCTCGAGGGCTGCTACCTCCCTCACCTACCCTGCACGGTTTATGCTGGTCGCCGCAATGAATCCCTGTCCCTGCGGATATTATGCCGACCCCAATAATGAATGCACCTGCACCATTCCTCAAATTCAACGTTATCGGTCTAAGATCTCGGGTCCCCTGATGGACCGAATCGATATCCATATCGAAGTCCCGGCTGTAAAATATCGAGATTTGGTGAATCGAGAACCGGGGGAATCCTCGCAAGAGATAAAAAAGAGAGTCGATAGTGCCCGAAAGATTCAACTCAACCGATTCAAGGGAATGAAGATCTACTGTAATGCCCAGATGACCAATCGTCACATTAAAAAATTCTGTGAGATTGATGAGACAAGCCAGAAGTTACTCGAGATGGCCATTGATCGCTTTGGATTAAGTGCTCGGGCCTATACCCGAATTCTAAAGGTTGCTCGAACTATTGCCGACCTTGAAGGTCAGATCAATATCCAGCCCTCCCACATCTCGGAAGCCATCCAGTATCGAACCTTGGATCGCACTCTGATGGGATGATGGATACCATTGAATCCTTCTCTGAATTTCTGAAAAAGATCGGGGCTCCAAACGTCTTAGCCATTGGAATCGCTCTCATTGTCCTCTGGCTTCTGATTTCAGGAGTGGTGAGAGGTATAAAAAAGAGAAGAGAGGGGGAAAATTCCAAGTCTAAAGAAGAATAATCTCAAAACGATCTTCTCAACATCTTCCAGGAGATTAAAAAAGATATCCCAAGGGCGACTACCATCGCTGACATAGAGAAGAAAAAGAATAGTAGAATCAAACGCTCTTTCAACGTAGCATATTTAGCCTCCATCATTCCTACGTAAAGCATCCCTACAATTTTACCCTGAATATCATAAATCGGTTCATAAGCAGTAATATACCAATCATCCACAACGAAAGCCCTCTGGATCCAGGGAATTCCCCTGCCAAGAACCTGTTCCTGAACCTCTTTCATTGCCCGAGTTCCAATGGCCCGATTTCCTTCCTTATCCATCACATTGGTCGTAATTCTCAGGTCCCCAAGGAAGATCGTGGCGGTCCCGATCTCCCTTCCTTTATATTTTGTATCTTTAAAAACGATATTCTTAATCTCATCCACAATTTCGAAATTCCTGTTGAGAAGAACTCCACCTGTGATAGCTCCCAAAATTTCTCCGTTGAAGTCCAACACAGGATGGGCAGATTTTAAAACCATCCCGGAAGTCTCCTCCACTCGGTGCTCTCGAATTTCTTTGGATGGTTGAATAGAAAGGATCGCTGCTTTTTTAGTCAATCCTTCCCCTTCCTTGGATAATTCTTCGCCTGAAAGAACCTGAGTTCCCGAAAGGGACTTCTTTTTAAGGGCCTCCTGGATAAAAAGATCGGCGAGGAGACTGTCTCCAAGGGATTCCGGATAATGAACCCTCAAAAGTACTACTCCCCTCCGATCCACCAAAGTGAGAAAATCAAGACCCTCCTCTTTCATTAGTTTTGAAAGTTCATCTCGAAGGGGATTCAATTTTCCCTCCTTGACCCCCTTTTTCAGGATATGCCTTTGGGAGATCCAGTGGATCACTCGATCAATTTCTTTCAATTTGGTTTGATAAACATATCTTGCCGAATTCAGGTGTTCCTTTACCCTTTCCTGAGCCTCTGAAATGATCCGATTGGTAATTAAAGAATTCACAATAAGACTGCTCATCACCCCTATAAAACAGGCAAGGCCCAAAAAGAGAATGGCTAACTTTGTATTGGTCGAAATTTTCACGCTCTATAACTTAGCATAAATAAAGGAAAAAGTAAATTTAAAAAAATTTCTTGCTATTCCTCTGGTTTTCTGCTAAATATATTGTGAAAAAATTCATAAATTAAAGGAGGAACCGATGGGGAAATTTGATGCAATATATGAAGAGTATATGAGGCGCAGAAAAACGATTCTGGCCATGGGAGGGGAGAAGGAATTGGCTAAAAGGAGAGAGAAAGGACAAACCAATGCTCGGGAAAGAATTGACCTTCTTCTTGATCCTGGGACATTTACAGAGGTGGGTACCTTTGTGACCCACAGGCAAACCGAATTTGGAATGGCTGGGAAACTTGTTCCTGCCGAAGGGGTGGTCACAGGTTATGGAAAGATTGATGGAAGATGGGTCGTTGTAGCCTCCGAGGACTTCACCTCAATGGCAGGTTCTTTTGGAGAATATCATGGAAAGAAGTTCGTATGGGCCCTCGATTTTGCCAAGGAGAAAGGATGGCCCTTTATCGGAATAAATGACTCCGGTGGAGCAAGGCTTCAGGAAGGAATGGATACTTTAGAAGCCTATGGATGGACCTTTCGAGCACAGATTCTTGCCTCAGGAATTGTTCCTCAGATTGCCCTGCTCTTAGGTCCCTGTCTAGGGGGACAAGCCTACCATCCCATTATGAACGATTTTCTCATTCAGAGTAAAACCACAGGATTCATGGGAATTGCCGGACCTGCCTTTGTGAAGACACAGACAGGGGAGGATATTACCCTTGAAAAACTGGCAGGTTGGGAAGCCCATGCCATAAAATCCGGAGGAACTCATATTGTTGGTGAGGATGATAAAGAGTGCATTCAACTCTGTAAGAGACTTCTCTCTTACCTCCCTTCGAATAATCGAGAAAAACCCCCACGGGTTCCAAGCAACGATGACCCGAATAGAATCATTCCTGAACTGGATGATTTCTTACCCGATCCTGATCTTCGAAAACCCTATGATATGCACCCTCTTATTGATATGGTCGTGGATAAAGGATCCTTTTTTGAAATCCACAAATATTTTGCCCAAAACCTGATTGTAGGATTTGCCCGATTCAACGGAATGTCAGCAGGAATTGTGGCAAATCAACCAAAAGTATTAATGGGCGGGTTAGATTGTGACGCTTCAGATAAATTGGCAAGATTTGTGCGTTTCTGTGATCTCTTCAATATCCCTCTCGTTACATTTGTTGATTGTCCGGCCTTCTGGATAGGTTCTTCCCATGAATGGAAAGGAATCCTTCGACATGGGGCAAAGACCCTCTTTGCATGGGCAGAGGCGACTGTGCCTCTAATCTCTATCATCATTGGGAAATCTTATGCTGGGGCTCACTATGCGATGCTCGATAAAAGCATCGGAGCAGACCTTGTCTTTGCATGGCCCACAGCAAAGATCAATATTGTTGGAGCCGAGACAGCAGCCAGTGTCATCTTCGCCAAAGAGATCAAATCCTCTCCCAATCCTAAAGAAACGGCTAAAAAACTGATCGAGGAGTATCGAACGAAATACGAACATGCCTATCAACCCGCCGAACGGGGTTATGTAGATGATATCATCATGCCTCATGATACCAGAAAATATATCTGTGCTGCTTTAGAACTTTTACAGAATAAGCAGGTAGCAAGACCCTGGAAGAAGTATTCCAACATTAACCTCTAATCAACTCCCTTTGTATTTAAAAGCTCTAAAAAGGGTTCCCTTTGAAGGGAACCCTTTTTATCGAAATTGAATTTCTTTGCATAATCAATTAAAATATCAAAACAATGGAATCCCGATTACGATTTACGACTATCCTTTTCTTGCTCTTTTTGCTCCCGGGATGTGCGCACGTCATTTCCAGGGATCTAAGGATGCAGGCAGACCCTTCTATCACATTCCAGCAGGTGTCTGAAAACCCAGAGGCTTACAAAGGAAAGGTGGTCATCTGGGGCGGCGAGACGGTCGAAGTTTTGAACCAGAGAGATGGAACCTCCCTTCTTGAAATTCTCCAGCGCCCTCTGAATCGACGGGGAGAACCAAAACTTACATCTCCCTCCGAAGGTCGTTTTATGGTTCTCTCAGAGAAATACCTCGATCCTTATGTCTTCCGAAAAGGAAGAAAGGTTACAGTGGGGGGAGAGGTCCAGGGAGAGAGATTCAAAACCATTGGAGAAATGGAATACCGTTATCCTCTGATTCAAAGCAAACAGATCTACCTCTGGGAAGAATATATCCCGGTCTATTATTATCCATATCCCTATTATGATTTATGGTGGTGGTATCCCTGGGGATGGAGATGGGGGATCGGGTTCCATTACTATTATCACCGTTCACACTAATTCTCCCGGGATTAACCCCAATAAGGCTAAACGGTTGACAGATCCATAGAGGCGGGTTATATATCGGTGGCATTAAGGAATTTCTATGGGACGCATTCCAATTACTCGAAATGGATACAATCAACTCCAGAAGGAACTTGAAAATTTGAAAAGGGTCATTCGACCTCAGGTGATTAAAGCTATTGAGGAAGCTCGGGCTCATGGGGATTTGAGTGAAAATGCGGAGTACGTGGCTGCAAAAGAACGTCAGTCATTCGTTGAAACAAAAATTCGAGAGATCGAGCAGAAGCTGGCAAACTCTGAAATTATCGACCAAATTCCCACATTTTCTGGAATCGTGGGTTTTGGATCTACCGTAACCCTGAAGAACGCTGACAATGGTGAGACTGTAACGTATCAGCTTGTAGGACCGGAGGAATCAGATATTCGGTCGGGAAAAATCTCTGTAACCTCTCCCTTAGGAAAGGCTCTGATTGGAAAAGAGATCAATGAAGAGATCGTTTTCCAAACTCCTGGGGGAACCAAAAGATATATTCTTTTAGACGTCTCCTGATTTACTTAATCTTTAAACGTTCAATCCCCTGATCCTCCTTCTGCCTGATCACATGGAGGGAAGTCGCTTTGAAGGAAGCGGTCACTTCCCTCCCAACCTTTAAGGATAAATTTTCCATAGAAGTTCGAGTAATATATGCTACCAGAGGAAACCCACAATTCATGCGGACTTTGTGATAGAATCCCATGGAGTGAATCTCTTCAATCCTCCCGATAAATACATTCCTGGCACTGATGGTCTCTCTTGCAGTTGAAATAGAAAGGGTCACACTTTCTGGACGGATGCAAAGGATCACTTTTTCTCCTACCCCAGCGTCTCCCACAGCTTCGATCTCCTCCCCTTCCACTGCCACCAGAAGGGTTCCTTCCTCCTTCTTTATGACCCTTCCGCTTAAGATGGTCTCAGTCCCTACAAAAGAGGCTATCCACTCATTCATTGGGCGATTGACGACCTCCTCGGGAGGACCCGTTTGGAGGATTTCTCCATCCTTCATGACAGCCATTCGGGTCGAAAGCCTTAATGCCTCCATCCGATCGTGAGTGGCTAAAATGACGGTCATTCGGGTTTGTTGGAGAATGGAGGCCAGATCCTCTATCAGAGATTCCCTCGTTGGGGGATCCAGGGAAGCGAAAGGTTCATCGAGAAGTAAAACTTCAGGTTGAATGGCAAAAGCCCGGGCAAGGTTTACCCTCTGTGCCTCTCCTCCTGAGAGGGTCTTGGGAGAACGATCTCTCAAATGGTCAATCCCAAAACGTTTTAGGTTCTCTTCAACCCTTGTTTCTATCTCATTTCTCTTTATTCCACGAATCTTCAATCCTGATGCCACGTTATTGAATACTGTCGTATTAAAGAGAAGAGGCTCTTGAAACAGGAGCGCCAGTTTTCGTCGATACTCTAAAAAAGAATAGCAATCTCCCACTTTTTTGCCCCTGAAGAAGATCTCACCTTGAAACGGGCTTAGCAATAAGGATAGGGTTTGGAGAAGAGTCGTCTTTCCCGACCCATTGGGTCCGATCAAAGAGAGGATCTCCTTCCCATAGAGTTGAAGAAAAGGGATGTTCAGGATCATAGAGCCTCCCTTTTCAACCTTAAGGTTTCTAACTTCAAGAATTGGAATAGATCCTTCCTCGTTCTCCCTTCTTTCCTCGTCCCTCATCCTTCCCTCTTTCGCTCTTCATCTTATCTCAATCTTTCTCTCTGTTGAATCTGAGTGAGAATCAGATTGACCAAATAGGCTAAGGCAAGAAGGATCACTCCCAAAGCGATCGCAATATCAAAGTTCCCACGGCTCGTTTCCATTACAGTCGCTGTGGTAAGAACTCGCGTATAACCCTTGATGTTTCCCCCAACCATTATGGATGCCCCGACTTCTGAGATCACCCCTCCGAATCCTGCCATGACTCCGGCAAGAAGTGGCAGCTTTGCTTCCTTAATCATAATCCAGACCATCTGAAGGTGAGTCGCACCAAGAGCCAAAATTTGGAGGCGAAGTTTCTCGGGAAGATGTTGGATGGCTGCCAGCGTGATTCCCATGACAATGGGGGTAGCAATGATAGTCTGGGCGATGATCATGGCCGTGGGAGTATAAAGAATACCAAGAAACCCGAGCGGCCCACTTCTCCATAAAAAGATGGTGACGAAAAGACCCACGACCACAGGAGGAAGACCCATGCCTGTATTGATTAGGGTCACAACAATCCGTCTTCCTGGAAACCTCGAAAGGGCAACAATGATCCCAATGAAGATTCCAAAAAAAAGACTGATGAGAGTGGCTGTTCCCGAAACTCGAAGGGAAAGGAGGAGGATTTTTAGAACTTCATAATCTAAAGTAAAAATGAGACAAAAGGCCTTTTTAATCCCTTCAAGAATAAGGTCCATCTGTTCACCTCAAATTCGATGTGTTGCCGCAGTCCAGGGCTGCGGTTTGGAGTTAACTGCAACATTGAAAAAAAATACCGTAATAACAGCACAAAAAATAAACCACTCGTGACTTTCGCTTCCCGTTCTCACACAAAACAGGATTTATTTCCTTTCAGCTCCTGGCAAAAAGAGAAACGAGCCGTATTGATTCAAGCCAAAGGTTTTGATGAGTTGCTGAACCTCCATAGAAATCATAAACTCGACAAATGCCTTCGCACCAGCCTCGTTCACCTTAGGCCATCTGGCCGGATTCACCTCAATGATATGGTAAACATTCAATAAATTAGGATCCCCTTGGACCAGAATTTCAAGGCCGAGGCTTTTCTTCAAAGCTAAATAGGTTCCCCGGTCAGAAAGGGTATATCCTCTCTTCTCATCGCTCACGTGTAATGTCTCCCCCATTCCAAGACCCGTTTCATGATACCACTTTTTGCCCTCTGGGTTCATGCTTATGGATTTCCAGATCTCCATTTCCTTGATATGGGTGCCTGAGTGATCACTTCTCGATAAAAATAGAGCCCCGGTCATGGCAATCCTTTTGAAGGCCTCAGAAGCCAACTTCACTTCCTTCGTCTTTGCCGGATCTTCAAAGGGTCCAACAATAACAAAGTCGTTATACATCACAATCTTTCGATTGATTCCATAACCTTCAGATATAAATTTCTTTTCCGCATCGGGAGAATGGACCAGAAGAACGTCCACCTCCCCTTTCATTCCCATAGCCATGGCCTGTCCAGAACCTACGGCGATGGTCTTAACAAAATAACCCCTTTTTTTCTCAAAAATGGGAATCAAAAGGTCAAGAAGCCCTGAATCTCGAAGGCTGGTCGTCGTTGCCAGAAGGATACTTTTCGGTCCTGTTTTTGCTTCAGAAGTTTCAAACCATAATAAAATGCCTAAAATGTAACAATACAGCAAGATTTTCACTACATTCCCAAATTTCATTTTAACCTGAATCTTGCACGAATATTTTATTCTCCGGTGGGCAGAAGTCCAGGTCAATCTCGGAAATACTGAATTCTTTCTTTCTATGACATTAATCACCAATCATAACAAATATTTCCTCTATTTCAAGCCGGATCATGGAATCCTCCTCTTTCTTCCTTTTTTTCATTATGGAAGTTATAATTTTTTTATGAATAGGCTCCTGGTTGGAATCTATATCCTATTTTCAATTATTTTTTTGAGTTGGACTAAAGAGAGTCTATCCTCCTGGATGAGTAAAATTCCCACCGATCATTTCGATCGATCCAAAGAGTGGATTCTAAAACTCCCTGAGGGCGAAACTCTTTCTTTCAAAGACCTTTTAGACCATCTCGAAAAGGTAAGGGTCATATTCATTGGAGAAACCCATGATCAGATGGAGCATCACCGGGCTCAGTTGAGACTCATTCAAAACCTAATGGATAGAGGACATAAGGTTGTTGTGGCAATGGAGATGTTTGAGAGAGGTCAGCAACCCATATTGGATCGCTGGACCGAAGGAGTCCTCTCAGAAGAGGAATTCCTAAAAGAAGTGAAATGGGAGACCACATGGGGAATGGATTTTCAACTTTATCGAGACATCTTAAATGAGGTAAAAGACCGGCGCCTTAAACTTCTCGCTCTGAATATCGAAAGGGACTTGATTAGAAAAGTCGCTCAAAACGGAGTGGAAGCCCTATCCTTTTCAGACCGAGAAAGACTCCCATCCATAGATTTAAAAGACCAGGCATACCGTTCTTATCTCCAATCCATCTACCGGGAACATCAGGAAGGAGTAGCAAAAGATTTTGAGAAATTCTATCAGGCTCAAATTCTCTGGGATGAAGGGATGGCAGAAACATTATCCCAATTCCTCCAAACCCCTGAGGGGAAAGATAAAACTCTTTTAGTCCTAACTGGAAGTGGACATGTCATGTTTCATTTTGGGATACCGAACCGGTTCTACCGAAGAATTCCTGTTCCTTACAGAATTGTGATGTTAAAGGAGTGGAAAAAGGAGATTCATCAAGAAATCTCCTTTCCCGAGGCCACCAATCCGGTCGCTCATTTTCTCTGGCTCACTCCTCCCACCTCCTTGGAAAGGAGAAAACCAAAAATCGGAATCATTCTAAAAGAGAAGGAGGAACCCAGAGGTGTCTGGATCGAGCGGGTTTTGCCGCAGAGTTTAGCAGAAAAGGGAGGTCTCCTTCCTGAAGATCAGATTCTTTGGGTTAATGAAAAGGAAATAAAGCACTTGGAGGACCTTCATGAGGCCGTATTCAGAAAGGGCTCAGGTGATACCTTAATCTTTATTGTCATTCGAGAAGGAAAGAAAAAAGAGATCAAGATCACTCTTCCGTAAACCTCCGACATGAGGCCATTTCTATTTAATGAGAAAATCAAAGAAAAAATCCAAGCAAATCTCCTTCGTTGGTTTAAGGAAAACCAGCGAGACCTTCCCTGGAGAAAAACGAAGGACCCCTATGCCATCTGGATTTCTGAGGTGATGCTTCAACAAACCCAGGTTCAAACCGTGATCCCCTATTATCAGAGATTTCTAAACATCTTCCCCGACCTTCGATCTCTGGCTAAAGCCCCTCTTTCAAAAGTCTTAAAGGTCTGGGAAGGTTTAGGCTACTATTCGAGGGCAAGGAATCTTCATCAGGCCTCTCAAATCGTGTTGAACAATTTCAACGGAAGGATACCCGACCGATTGGAAGATCTTCTTAGGCTTCCGGGGGTGGGTAAATCAACGGCAGGAGCGATCCTTTCCATTGCCTTCAACAAGAAAGCTCCTATCCTGGATGGAAACGTCAAAAGGGTTCTATCCAGGTTAATTGCATTCTCTAATGATCAACGAAAAGAGAGGGGTGAAAATCTTCTATGGCAAATTTCTCAATCTCTTATTCCAAAAGGAGTGGCCCGAACCTTCAATCAGGCCCTTATGGACCTCGGCTCCATGATTTGTACACCGAGGCATCCAAATTGCCAAGATTGTCCCCTGATGAAACTGTGCCAGGGATTTGGGTCAGGAAAGCCTGAAAGTTACACCCCCTCTTCCTTCAGGAAAAGAATCCCCCATTTCTTTGGAATAGCTGCTATTATTCAAAAAAATGAGAAAGTACTCCTCATCCAAAGACCCCCAGAAGGGTTCTTAGGAGGTCTATGGGAATTCCCGAACTGGAGGATCGGAAGAAATGAGCGAAGGTTAAGTGTGAGATTAAGAAACAAAATAAAAGAAGAGTTCGGAATCGAAGTGATCGTTAAAAACGATTTAGGACCCTTCAGTCAAGCCTATTCTCATTTCAGACTTACCCTCCAGGTGTTTTCATGTGAATACCTTCACGGGAATGGAATGGGACGATGGATATCTATTAAAAAACTGGATCAATTCCCCATGTCTCGTATCCACCGTGAACTCTCCAGAGTGATTTAAAAGAGGAGGAAATCGGGATCTTCCATTTTTATAGATTCAGGAAAAGAGATCCCTCATGCTTTAAAGAGATTGAAGATCACGAGTTTCGTTGATGATGGAGGGAGACATGGGAGAGGTTTTCTAACTGTTGCACTTGCCGTAGGACTCCTGCACGGAGAGTTGAAATCCCTCCTTTCACCATATTAAGATTTTAAAGATGTCCAGATTGGATTGTCTCTTCCTCCATGTTCCGAAACTAAATAATTACTATCGACCAATCGATCAATTCATATGGATCAATTTTCTTCCCATGGGGCTCCTTGCCTTAGCGGACCTTCTTACACGTCATCAAATCTCTGCCGAGGTTGTCCATTTGGGTCTGGAGTGGATTGAAAATCACCAATTTTCTATTCTCCACTACCTTCGTGAAAAAAATCCGCGGATCATTGCACTCGATCTGCACTGGCACCACCAGAGCTATGATGTGATGAATATGGTTCAGAAAATAAAATCTGAATTCCCTTCCACCTACGTCCTTCTCGGAGGATATACGGCGAGTTTCTTTCATGAAGAGATTATGAAGAATTTCGTTTCGGTCGATGGCGTGATCCGTGGAGAGGCAGAGCAACCCATTCTGGAATTAACCCAAATCCTCCTCCAGGGAAAAGAGGATCTGTTCTCCGTTCCTAATCTCACCTGGAGGAGAAAAGGGAGGATTCTTGTCAATCCTCTTTCCTATGTGGCTAATGAGGAAGACCTGAATCGTCTCACCTTTACCAATTTCCATCTCCTCAAGAATTATCAAACCTATATTCGCTTCATCGGTCAACCCTTCTACGTTAAAGGAGTTTCTAAGGAGAGAAATTTTTGGATCTACTCTCCTCGTTCTCCTACCTATCACCTTCCCCTGGGAAGAGGATGTCCGGTTCAATGTACCTGGTGCGGAGGGGGTCGTTCGGCCCAGGAGATCATTTCCGGAAGAAAAGGGGTCACCTTTCGAGGGATAGAGTATGTTCTTCAGACTATCCAAGAAGCCCTTTCCTATGGCTACGAAACCTTTCACATCTGTTTCGACCCCTATCCTTCAAATCCGGAATATTTTCTTGAACTTTTCAGTGAGATTCGAAAGTCAAAGATTCGAATGGAATGCCTTTTTGAATCTTTTGGCCTTCCCACCCATGAGTTTATCCATTCCTTCAAGGAGACCTTCCCAGGTCCCAAATCTTTAATCGCCCTCTCACCGGATGCGGGATCCAATCGAATGAGAAGTCTTCACAAGGGATACCCTTATTCCAATCAAGCCCTTATGGAGACACTCAACCAGTTGAAGTCAAATGGAGTCTTCTGTGAGCTCTTCTTCACAATTGGTCTCCCCTTTGAGACCCAGAATGACATTTATGAGATTATTCAGCTTCAGAGTTCGATTCGTTCTCGATATCCCAATGTGAGAGGCATTCGGACCTTCACCATCGAGATGGAACCCGGTTCTCCCTGGCATCTTCATCCAGAGTCTTATGGAGTAAAGAGTCAGCTTCATCATTTTATGGATTATTATTATCACCACTCGGGGCAGAATCGTTGCTTTTCCTCTTTGGGTTACTGGATTCCGGGCTATGTTAAGGGGAATAAGGATTCTCAAGGATTCGAGAAAGCCTTGCAGAAGATGAAATGCCATTACTTCTGTTTTATTCATCCGATTGCCAGACGATCCTCAACCCCCTTCTGGGGAAGGAGATTCTGTGATCTGTCGAACCTCTTCTGGAAAACGAAACGATGGATCAGAAAATAACTTTTCAAAAAAGACCAAATCTGATAGATTAAATCATCTATTCCGAGAGGAGGTGGGGAGAATGAAAAAGATGACCCTTATGGTATGGGTAGTCGGGGTTTCTTTATTAATGATTTCTACTCTTATCTTTGCAGAGGAGATTGGCAAAGGGGCAAAAATTACCTACCTTGGCCATTCGGCCTTTCGAGTGATCTCCCCTAAAGGGGTGATTCTATACATCGATCCCTTCCTCAGTGGCAATCCAAAAACACCCCCTGACATGAAAACGGTGGAGAGGGCAGATCTCATTCTCGTGACCCATGGACACGGAGATCATTTAGGGGATACGGTGAGTATCGCTGAGAAGACAAATGCCAAGGTAGTAGGGATTCCAGAATTAGGGAGGTATCTTGCTAAGAAAGGGGTTAAAAATGTAATCGGCATGAATAAAGGAGGAACTTATACCTCCCATGGAATCGCCATCACGATGGTCCATGCAACCCATAGTTCCAGTTCGACAGAGGGAGATCAAATAATCTATACCGGGGATCCAGCCGGATTCGTCATCCGCCTGGAGAATGGCTTTACGATCTATCATGCAGGAGATACAGGTCTCTTTGGGGACATGAAGCTGATTGGTGAACTATACCGGCCTGAACTTTCGCTCCTTCCTATTGGAAGCCATTACACAATGGATCCAAAGGAGGCCACCTCTGCAGCGAAACTCCTTGGGTCGAAGTATGTCATTCCCATGCATTACGGAACCTTTCCTGTGCTCACGGGAACGGTTGAAGAATTTTTGAAACTTATGAAAGAGGTTCCTCAGGCAAAAGTCCTCGTCCTGAAGCCCGGTGAGACGATTCAATAAACAGGGTTATTCTTCAGAGATAGGTTTCTCTTCTAATATGGAAAGTCCTCTCTTAGAAGGAGGTCTTTACGTATCGAATTAAAGAACTCTTAAGGGACCTACAGGACTTCTATCTCCTCTCGTTCCGAGGACTGGTAGGAATAGGGAAAAGACCCTTCTATTATAAAGACCTCATCGAACAGATGGACTATGCCGGGAGCGGGTCCCTGTTGATCATCCTCCTTATCTCTCTCTTTATTGGAATGGCGCTTTCCCTGCAGCTTTCTGCAGAACTTTCTCGTGTCGGACTTAAAATGTATACAGGGAAGGTAGTTGGAATCTCAATCATTCGGGAAATTGGTCCAGTCCTTACTGCCGTGGTCTTTGCCGGAAGGGTAGGGTCGGGGATGGCCTCTGAGCTGGGATCGATGGTCTTGGGACATCAGGTCGATACCTTAAGGGTCTTTGGCGTGGATCCTATCAAAAAACTGATTGTTCCCCGGGTTCTGAGTGCCATTGTGATGCTTCCCGCACTGACGATTATCGGAGATGCAGCTTCTCTCATGGGTGCCTATTATATCGCTGTCTTTGTGAGTCATCAGAGTGGGGCTTTTTACTGGAGCTCGATTCGAGAGGTTCTGGTTTATGAAAATGTCCTGGCCGGCTCCATTAAACCCTTCATCTTTGGATACCTTATTGCCTGTATCAGTTGCCATATGGGACTTTCGACCAAAGGGGGGGCCATTGGTCTTCGTCGAACAACCACTAAAGCTGTGGTCATTTCGTTTATCATCATTATCATCGCCGATTTTCTATTAACTCGAATCTTACTCTATCTCTTAGGATTCACGGTATGATTACCTTCGATCGTGTCTCATTCTCCTATGGCTCACGACCGGTCCTTAATGGGATGAGTTTTTCCATAGAGGAAACCGAAAGGGTGGCCATCCTCGGAGGAAGTGGGGAGGGAAAGACGACTATCTTGAAACTCATCCTTGGTTTACTGAAACCTGATTCAGGAAGAATCTGGATTGATGGAATAGATATCACGGAGAAAAAGGAAGAGGAGCTTCGGGAGATCAGGACAAAATTCAGTATCGTCTTTCAGGAAGGAGCCCTCTTCGATTCGCTCACGGTGAAGGAGAACGTCGCCTTTCCCCTAAGGGAGTATACCCAGATGAGCGAAGAGGAGATCGATCAAAAGGTGAGAGAGCTCCTGAGGAGAGTGGGACTGGAAGAGGCAATCGATCTAATGCCTGAAGAACTGAGTGGAGGGATGCATCGGCGGGTGGCCATCATGCGCTCCCTGGCGGCCTTCGAACCCAGGATGTTTCTCTATGATGAACCTACTTCGGGGCTGGATCCGGTAAATGCTAACATCATCTGTGAGTTAATTCTCAATCTCTCCTCAAAAGGTACAGGGTTTATCGTGGTGACCCATAAAGTCTTCGACGCCTTCAAACTGGCAGACCGTTTCATGTTTTTAAAATCGGGAACGATCCTGCTGGATGGAGACAGAGAGAGGATCCTTCAATCCGATCTTTCGGAGATCAAAATTTTCCTGAAAGAACTCCATTTCCCCCAATTCCAAGGAGGAACAAGAAATGTTTGATATGAAAAAGCAATTGAGATGGTCTAAATTGAAGGTCGGACTGGTCATCAGTCTTGCCCTTCTGATTCTCCTTATATCCGTTTTTTTTGCAGGGAAGGTCGAAAAGATCTTTGTTCCGAGGGTAGAACTGAAGGCTCAATTTCGTGATGTGAAGGGTCTCCGAAAAGGAGCTCCTGTCTGGATCTTTGGAACCGAAGTGGGCTCGGTCAAAGAAATTCAATTAAGTCCAACCCTGGGGGCTATTGTGACTATCTCCATCCAGAAAAATATCCTCGATTACGTGAGACGGGATGCTCAGGCAAGTGTGATGACCATGGGACTCCTGGGTGATAAATATATCGAATTGACTGCGGGTTCTCCTCAGGAAGAGCCAATTCATCCTGGAGATATAATCAGGGGGACTATTCCTCTTGAATTTTCAGATATTATGGAAACAGCTTCCATCTCTATCGGAAAGATAGGAGATTTCATCCAGAAGCTGGATAACCTCATTGTCAAAATCGAGGCCGGAGAAGGAACGATCGCCAAACTTTTAATTAACCCATCCATTTATGACCATTTAGATCGAACAGCGAAAACCCTCTCTCTCACTCTTGAGGAGATTAAACACTCTCAGGGAACTCTGAAACGTCTCCTTGAAGATTCCACCCTTTACCAAAAAATGACCTCCACCATTTCTACCTTAGAAGCCTTTGCAAAGGATATCCGTGAAAGTCCAGGAACGTTGAAAAAACTGATAGAGGATCCTTCCCTTTATGATAAAACCTTCAGGCTCGTATCTACCCTTGAAGAGGTCGGCCAAAAGTTGGACAAATCCATTGAGAATCTTGGGAAAAAAATGGATACTACCATCTCTACACTCGAGGTTTTTGGTAATCGACTCAATGAAAAGCATGGAACTCTTCAAAGGCTTATTGAAGATCCACAGCTTTATGATCATCTCAATCAAGGAGCGATTCAGTTAAATGCGATCCTGCAGAAGGTAGATCAAGGAGAAGGTTTGGCGGGAGCATTTTTAAAAGATAAGGAGATGGTTAAGGAATTAAAAGAGACCGTTTTGGAATTCAGGGAGACTGCCTCTGAATTAAAAAGGTTGATAAAAGATATCCAAGATCAACCACGGAAATATCTGAAGTTCAGTATTTTCTAAATGATTTAAATCCATCACATCACTACTTCAAAAACAGTCATGGGAGTTGGATTTCCTTTGACTGAAATCTCGCCAAGGTTTCTGAGCCGGTAGGGTTGTTGAGAGGGGAGAGATTGGACCACTTCAATGGAAACGAGGATCTTTGTTCCGATGGATTGGGTTAATTCTTCGAGGCGTTTTGCTAAATTGACCGTAAGACCCAATACCGTGGAATCCATTCGCCTGGATGATCCGATCGTCCCCAGAACAGCCGGACCCCGATGAATTCCGATTCCGATTTGGATAGATTCTTTCGGGGAGGTCTGAATCCTATTAAAAACGTCCGCTTTAGAAAGGAGTTCAACCCCACAGGAAAGGGCTCGCCACGAAGAGTCTTCTCCCTCAAAGATACAGAGAAGGGCATCTCCTAAGAATTTATCAATCACTCCTTGCCATCTTTCTATGGTTTGAGAGAACGTCTCATAGAGTTGATTCACTAAGTGAATAAGCTCATCAGGTGAAAGTCGGGTGGAAAGTTTGGTGAATCCACGAATATCAGCGCAGAGAATGGTCACCTCCTGAAGGTCTGCTTTTCCCAAACGAATAGATCCCAGACCCTGGATCGCAATACGGCGAAGATATGCAGGTGGAACAAACTTCTCAAATACATCGCGCGTCTCACGAACCATCTTCTCGAGGGAATGAAAATGGAGGGCTGCAGCCACAGTTAAAGATAAGGAAAGCCAAAAAGAGGTAAACCAGAGAATCTGGGGTTTTATGAAAATGACCATCCCCAATGAACGAAGACCATCGTGGAGACCTCCCAGGAACCAGAGAATTAGACCAATCGCAACAGGCAGGAAATAGGTCGGCTTGGGAGTTTGGGTTTTAAGAAGCCTTCTCATCATAAAGAGGGAATAGAAGAGGCCACTCAGAAAACAGTAAAGGTAAATCACCGGTTTCAAAAATTTGGACTGAGGCCTCAAAATAGAAGGGTCGATTTGATGGGATTCAAGAGGAAGTCCTAAGAACCAGGGACCCTGTCCAAGAAGGGCAAGAAGAGCCAGAAGAAGGCTTAATCCGATCATCGATTTAGAGAGCCAACCCAATGGCTTTCCCATGAGAGACGAAACAAACCATATCCAGCATGCAGGCAAAAGAGAGAGTGAGGCAAGATCCATTCGATAACCAAATAGGATCAGGAAAGGGGATTTCTGGAAGCTATAAATCAACCAACCAAAAAAGAAGAGCGAAGAGAAAAGATAAAAAGTAAAAAGAGCCCGAAGGGGGCGATAGGAACGATAAATGAGGATAATCATGAGGGACAAAAGGGAAAGGACAGAATTGGTGATAAAGCCGATGAAAGGACCAATACTATTGGAAAGGATGGATTCTGGAAGCATACCCATGGGATAAGGTCAGGGAGATTCTTCTAAGGCGTAATAGTCTTTCCCATCCTTCTCAATAACCCTTACCCTCCCCTCTTCTTTTAAAATCTCTAAATGACCGACGGCTTCAGAGATTCCTAAAAATACTTCAAAGGGAGAAACGTCAGGGAAGAGATCCATTGCAATCTCAAATGGGGTCTTTGGTCCCTTGAGAAGGGAGGAAGCGACATGATCCATTCTCTGTTTATGATGAAAAAAGGTACTCTGAATCAAACCCTTTGGATCAATCACCTCCTCTCCATGACCGGGCAAAAGGAAAGACACATCAAGCTCTTCAACCTTTTTTAAAGATTGTAAGTATTCCTTCAGGCTTGGATATCTCAAAGGAGCCCTGGCCTCAGGAAGGTTCATAAATGGATTGGGAGTAATCTCCTTGAGGAGATGATCCCCGGTAAAAAGGATCTTCTTCTCTGGCCAGTAGAAACAGAGAAGTCCGGGACTATGTCCAGGGCAGTGGATGGCCCTCCAGGTCATAGAATTAAATGGAATGGAATCCCCATCTGTGAGGAAGAAGGCTTCCTCTAAGGAATCGGCCATGCCCTGCGCTGACTCAATATAATGAATAGCCTGGGTTACCAATTCTTCGGGAACCCCATTTCTGAGAAGAATGGATCTTAGTAAACCAAAAGAATGGATGATCGATCGGATCCTTCCATATTCCTTTGGATGGATATAGATTTGGGCTCCTGAGATCGAGGCTATTTTTTTGGCCTGACCGTAGTGGTCGATATGTCCATGGGTGATAAGAATCCTCTCGATGGATTGGAAAGAAAAGCCAATCTCTTCCAGTTCCCTCTTAAGAGTTTCAAAGGAGACCCCTGTCTTAATTCCTGTATCAATCAATGTCCTTGGGGGCTCATCAATGAAAAACACGTTGGTCGTTTTGAGAGGAAAGGGGATGGGAAGCTCAATTTTGAAGATTTTTTCAAAGATCTTTACGCTCATGGCTTATCTTTCGGGGATTTGGCTTTAACAATCGCTGCCCGAGCAAGAATTGAAACGGGATCAATCACTGGAACAGAAATATCTCCCTCTTTTAATACCAGAGGTACTTCCGTACATCCTGCAATGATAGCCTGGGCTCCCTTCTGGATCAAACTTTCAGCGGCTTTGAGCATAAGGGCTTTGGATTCCTCGGAGGGACCAATGACTTTGATTCCTTTCTTTCCATAGATGGCTTTCATGACCCATCTCTCTTGGATTTCTGGTGAGGGAGTGATCAGTTCCGTACCGGTAGAGGAGAAGGCCTTCTGAAAAAGACCTGTTCGAAGGGTTCCCGCAGTGGCAAGGAGTCCGATTTTTTGAATCTCTTTATACTTTTGCTCCATAAATTTAACGGTTTCCTCAATGATATGCAGAATAGGAATACGAATTTTTCTCTTAAGGGGTTCATAATAATAATGGGCCGTGACACAGGGAATGATGATGAAGTCTGCCCCGGCCTTCTCCAGAAGTTTTGCACTTCGGATGAGGTGTGGAAGAGGACTTGGGCCTTTCCCCTGGATGGCCAGGGTTCGATCCGGAATCTTCGGATTATTATCCATCAGGATTCTCAAATGATCCTGATCCTTTTTTACTTTTGTCCCCTTGACAATCTTGGTGAAGAGATCTATGGTTGCCTCTGGTCCCATTCCTCCAAGAATTCCAATGATCTTTTCTCTCATAATCTCCTCTAATAAACATCCCCTCCTTTAGTCACCAAGGGAGACTCAAAGGAGGGGACTTCTATATTTCATGAGATTGGCTTCCCTGCCAATAGGGATTCGGGCAATAGATCTCCTTCTGTCTTTGCAATAATCACTGTCGCTACAGCATCATCTGTCACATTTACCGCTGTTCGTGCCATATCGAGAATTCGATCTATTCCTGCAATGATCGCTATCCCTTCGACGGGAACCCCAATTGCTCCTAGTACCATGCTGAGCATTATCAAACCTGCCCCAGGAACTCCAGCCGTCCCGATGGAGGCAAGAAGAGCAATGATGGCGATCATCACATAGTGATAGGCTGTAAGCTGAATTCCAAAGGCATTGGCAAGGAATACTGCGCTGATGGCTTGATACATCCCTGTCCCATCCATATTCACCGTAGCTCCCATAGGTAAAACGAAACTACATGTCCTATCAGGAATTCCTGCCTCTTTGCAAACCCGCATAGTTACGGGAAGTGTAGCTGAACTACTACACGTCGTAAAGGCAAAAATAGGAGAGGCCTTAATCTTATTGAGATAATAATAGGGTTTGATTCCCATCAATCGCATGAGAGCCGGATAAACCCCAAAAAATTGAATAGCATTGGCAAGATAGACAAGGAAAATGAGTAAGGCATAGGGTTTCAGGATAGAAAGTCCATAGGTACCCACATTGACTGCCATTAGAGCAAAAACACCTATGGGTCCATACCAGAGGACATATCCCACCAGCTTGTACATGGTTTCAGCCACCGCTTCTAAAAAATTCTTTAAAGGGTCAGCTACCTTTCCAGCCGCTGCAATAGACATCCCCAAGACAATGGCAAAAAAGATGATCGGAAGAACATCTCCTTTGGCCAGAGATTCGATAGGATTGGTTGGAATAATCGCCAACCCCACATCCACCAAATGGGGCATGGGTTTTATTTCAACTTTCTTCAATTCCCCTACAGGAAATCCAGTTCCAATTCCACTCATTCCAGCGAGAATTAGAGCCACAACCATGGCGATCACGCCTGTGAGATAGTACCAGAAAAAAGTCTTTCCAATCATTCTACCCAATTTACCCCCTGTGAAAGTAGAGACCCCTGAGGCTAATGTCGAGAAGATCAAAGGAACGATTAACATTTTTAGAAGATTGATGAATAAAGTTCCAAGCGGTCTAATCACGGTGATGGGTTTTCCTACAATGGCCCCAACAATGATCCCTACCGCAAATCCAATAAGAATCCAGCCTAACACTCCAATCTTCTTCATATAATTTCACCCCCTTTTGTTTCAATTCCAAAGATTACCTCTTGCCAACCGACAACCTATAATTTCTTTTAAAAAAAATCAATCAATTTTTTAGCCCCCTCTCACCCCCTTTCTTGTTTCCCGATTATTCCTCGAAGGTCCCTTTCACCAAAGCCTTTCCCTGACCGACCATCATCTGCCCTTTGGCGATAACTGATTCGATTTCGAGATCCTTATTTAAGATCAAAAGGTCTGCATCTTTTCCTTCTTCGAGGCTTCCCTTATAGCGATCGATTCCAGCTCTCCTGGCAGGATTAATCGTGATTAATTTTAAGATTTCCTCGAGCGAGAAACCTTCTTTCACCAGCTCTTTAAATTCTAAGTAAAGGTTCTTAATCTCACCCACGGCTAAACGGAGAAGTCTTCCTCTATCATCGAAGATTGGCATGGAACCGTTGGAATCGGAGCTGAGGGTAATCTGATCGATTGAAACTCCCTCATCCAGAGTCATCTTTAAAGCCCTTGTCGTGGCGAGGGGGAACTGAAGTTCCAACCCTTTTACAGTAAAATCAATATTTCCTCCCATCCTGGCAAATCGAATCGCTTCTCTAAGAAGAGTCTCGGTTCGGGTGAGATGGGTTGGAAGAAATTGACTTATAGGAATCTCGGTCTCCTTGACTATTCGAATAATAAGGTCAAGCCTCCCCGGTCCACTCCCAACGTGTAGATGGACCAGTCCGGCTTTACCCCCTAAAAGGCCACCTACTCTCGCCTCTGCCGCGAGCCGACAGAGTTCTTCAAAAGTGGGTTGGGAGGAACGATGGTCCGAGATAGCCACTTCCCCTACGCCAATTATTTTGGGGATAAGGGCAATATCTTTTCGAACGCTTCCAGTAATAGTTAGAGGAGGAAACTGGTATGAACCGCAGTAAATATAAGTCGATATCCCCTCTTCTTCCAGTTCCATCGCCTTAGCAAGCAGGGTCTCTACCCTTCGAGAAACATCGTCGGTACCAAGGCAACCGACCACGGTGGTCACCCCTGCACGGGTAATCTTCGAAAGGGTAATCTCGGGGGTTCTTGTTCGGGGACCCCCCTCCCCTCCACCTCCTAAGAGATGGACATGAAAGTCAATAAAACCTGGTGTGATAAGTTTCCCTTGAGCCGAAATAGTTTGAGCTTTGAATTCATCTGGGAGATTGATCTTTTCTGAGATTTTAGCAATCGTCCTTCCGACAATAAGTATATCCCTGATCCCCATTTTTTCAGGACCATAGAGAGTTCCTCCTCGAATCAAGGTAAACATCTCAGGCTCCTCTTTGGAACTTTAAATTTTTAACTTTCTTTATTCATCCATAGAGATGGCAGGCCACCGATCGGTCTTCCTCAACAAAATGAAACAAAGGTTCCTCTTTTGGACATCGGGGTAAAGCATATCTACACCGAGGATGAAATCTGCATCCTCTGGGAGGATTGATAGGGCTTTGGACATCCCCTTCGAGAATGACCTCTTCTCTCTTCTTCTTTGGATCCAGTGTTGGAACCGCGGCGAGTAGCGCCTTCGTATATGGGTGCAGAGGGGACTGGAAGAGACCCTTCTTTTTCCCCATTTCAACCACCTTTCCCAAATACATCACTCCCACTCGATCACTGAGATGACGGATGACCCCAATATTATGAGAAATAAACAGATAAGTCAATCCAAACACTTCTTTAAGTTCTTTCATGAGATTAAGGATCTGAGCCTGAACCGAAACATCGAGGGCTGAAGTGGGTTCATCTGCTACAATGAGCTTGGGCTTCGTCGCCAAAGCTCTGGCAATTCCGATTCGTTGACGCTGTCCACCTGAAAACTCATGAGGATATCGATAGAGGTGTTCCCTCTGAAGGCCAACCGATTCCAGCAATTGGGCTACTCGTTCATCCCTCTGGTAGCGATCCACCAGGCCGTGGATCTCCATCGGCCGGCCTACGATCTCAGCGACAGTCATCCTGGGGTTGAGGGAAGCGAAAGGGTCCTGAAAGATAATCTGAAAGGATCTTCTCAATGAATGGATCTCCTTTTTATCCAATTTTGACAGGTCTTTTCCTTCAAAGATAATTTCCCCTTCCGTTGGCTCAATCAACTTAAGGATAAGCCTTCCTACCGTGGTCTTTCCACAACCGGATTCCCCCACCAATCCCAAAACTTCCCCTCGAGAGATAGAAAGATCCACCCCATCCACTGCCCGAATATAGAGTCTTTCCTTCCACCATCCCTTCTGGATAGGAAAATATTTTTTGAGGCCTCTCACTTCTAACAAAGATTCAGCCATTCCCATCCTTTCCTTGATAGAGAAAGCAGGCAACGAAGTGCCCTTCAGAAACTTCTGCGGGTGGAGGAACGAATCGATCACACGGTTCAAATCGGAAAGTACACCTGGGATGAAATTTACAACCTGTCGGGGGTTGACTCAGATCTGGGACCATCCCGGGAATCACTGAGAGGGTTTCTTTCTCCTCTTCCATTCGAGGAATGGCTCCCCAGAGTCCTCGGGTATAGGGATGCTTTGGATCTTTAAAAATGTCCTCTACCGAGGCTTCTTCTACAATTGAGCCTGCATACATGACCCCTACCCGATCGCACATCTCAGCGATCACTCCCAGATCATGGGTGATCAATAGAATGGAAGTATCAAATTCCTTCTTCATCTCTTTGAGGAGTCTAAGAATCTGTGCCTGGATCGTGACATCAAGGGCGGTAGTCGGTTCATCTGCGATCAAAAGATAAGGACGACAGGAAAGCTCCATGGCAATCATAGCCCTCTGTCTCATTCCTCCACTCAATTGATGTGGAAACTGTCTCATGATCTTTCGGGCATCCGGCATATGAACCCGTTCGAGCATTTCCACGGCTCTCTCGTAAGCCACTGGTTTGCCGACCTTCTGATGGAGCATGATAACCTCCATCATTTGATCCCCGATGCGAAAGACAGGATTTAATGAAGTCATCGGTTCCTGAAAGATCATGGAGATCTCTTTCCCTCGGATGGAACGAATCTCTTCCTCTGAGAGGCGGAGAAGATTCCTTCCTTTGAAATGGATCTCCCCTTGGACAATCTTACCAGGCGGATAGGGAATGAGCCTTAAAATGGAAAGGGCGGTCACTGACTTTCCGCAACCCGTCTCTCCCACAAGCCCAAAGGTCATTCCCTTTTCGATCTCGAAACTCACTCCATCGAGGGCATAGATGGTATGACCTCTTGAGTAGAAATGGGTCCTTAAGTTTTTAATGCTTAAAAGGGTATTCTCCTTTCCCATCCTTAATTCGATCGGACCTCACTCCCTCAATCTCGGATCCAGAGAATCTCTGAGTCCATCCCCGAAAAGATTGAATCCCATCACAACAAGCATAATCGCTAAACCTAGAACCGTCGCTACATGAGGGGCGGTAATAAGATAGGCCCTTGCATTGGAGAGCATTGCCCCCCACTCTGCGGTGGGGGGTTGAACCCCGAGCCCTAAAAAGCTCAATCCCGATGCGGTAAGAAGAACGGTTGCCATCCGAAGGGTAGTCTGAACAATGATGGGAGCCATTGAGTTGGGGAGCAGATAACGGAAGAGAATATCAATATCTCCCTCCCCCACTGCACGGGCAGCTTCGATGAATTCCTTCTCTTTGAGAGAGATCACAGAGCCCCGAACGATTCTTGCAAATTGAGGGATGGAATAGATTCCCGCTGCGAGCATTAAGTTCGTAAGTCCCGGACCTAAAACCGCAATAATAGAAATAGCGAGAAAGATTCCCGGAAAGGCAAGAAGAATATCCATCAGTCTCATGATCAGATTATCGAGCCTCCCTCCATAGTATCCTCCGATCATCCCGAGAAGGGTCCCTACTACTAAAGCAATCGAAACAGAGATGATTTGAACCTGAAGGGAGATTCGAGCCCCATAAATCACCCGGCTGAGGAGATCCCTTCCTAAAGGATCGGTCCCGAGGAGATGCTCCCGGCAGGGAGGTTTTAGCCTTTTCGTTAACTCCCCTTCATTGGGAGGATAAGGTGAAAGCCACGGGGCAAAAATGGCAATAAAGACGAAGAGAAGAACGATCACTCCACCCACGATGGCCGCACGGTTTCTTCTCAGTCTTCTCCAGACCTCTGCAATTTGACCTGTCTTAAGGATACCTTTTTCATTCATATCTTATTTTTGGATCGAAAAAGGCGTAAGCAATATCGGTCAGAAGATTGACCAGAACGAAGGTGGTTGCAACCAGGAGCATTGAACCCTGCACAATGGGATAGTCTCTTTGAAAGATTCCATCCACCATCAATCTCCCAACCCCTGGAAGAGAAAAGACCGTCTCCGTGAGAACCGCTCCCCCGAGCATGTAGCCAAATTCCAAGCCAAAAACCGTAACCACAGGGATCATAGCATTCTTTAAGGCGTGTTTATAGATAACAATAAATTCCCGAAGCCCATTGGCCCTTGCAGTTCGGATATAGTCCTGTCGAATCACCTCGAGCATGGAAGCCCGGGTCATTCGAGCAATCACAGCCGATCCCGAAGCTCCAAGAGCGATGGCGGGAAGGATGAGGTGCAGGATCGTTCCTTTCCCCCCTGCAGGAAACCATCTCAGATAAACCGAAAAGACAAGCATCAGAAGAAGTCCAAACCAGAAGATGGGCATGGAAATTCCAAAGAGGGCTCCCACCATGCTGAGATGATCAAAGAGTGAATACTGCTTTGTAGAAGAGATGATTCCAGCGATAAGACCGATGAAACCGGCAATCAGAATAGAGATGAAGGAAAGTTGAACTGTAAAAAGAAAACGCTCTTTGAGAAGTTTGATGACCGGCTCACGATTTCGAATCGAGATTCCAAAATCTCCTCGAATCACATGGGAAAGGAAACGGAAATATTGAAGATAGAGAGGTTGATCCAATCCATACTCTTTTCGTATCGCTTCAATGAACTCAGGGTTGGCATCCTCGCCTGCCATGAGGGTAGCGGGGTCTCCAGGAACTAAATGAAGAAGGGAAAAGGAGACAAGGGAGACTCCAAAAAGAACTGGTAAAAGCATAAAAATCCTTTTCAGGATATATCGAGACATCTATTCCCTATATTAAAAGAATGGATGGGCGATATCTTCTCTGTCGCCCATCCATAAATTTAAAGGTGATCCGCAGACTTCTATTTATCGAGATAGGTTTTATGATCGAAATAGGTCAGTTCCAATGGTGAGTTGATCACCCCTTTGAGCTTATGATGATAACCTATGGTCTCCTTGGTAACGAGGAGAAAGATGGAAGGAGCTTCTTTTACCAGCACATTGAATATTCGGGGTCAGGTCTTGAAATATTAGTAAGAATGTTGATATAGTTCAGCCTAATGGTAAGACCATTAAGGATAGAATATCCAGGGGCAGTATATCATGTAACATCTCGAGGCAATGCCCGAAGCCCTATTTTCAGGGATGATAAAGACAGGGATATTTTTTCAAGATATTCAGTTCTGTTATAAAAAGATATAAGTGGTTATGTCACGGATATTGTTTAATGGATAATCATTACCATTTGCTGATTGAGACTCCTGAAGCTAATCTTGCCAAGGGGATGAGGCAGTTAAATGGTGTATATACCCAGACATTTAACAGGATCCACAGAAGAGCTGGTCATGTATTTCAGGGGAGGTATAAGGCCATATTAGTAGAGAAGGAGAGTTATTTACTTGAGCTATGTCGGTATGTGGTATTAAACCCAGTAAGGGCTATGATTGTTAAAAGGCCAGAGGATTGGAGATGGAGCAGTTATCTCAGCACAGGGGGCATTAAGGGTGTGCCTGAGTATTTAACGGTGGATTGGATATTTGGCCAGTTTGGCTGTAACAGGAAGGAGGCCCAGAAAGGTTATAGAGATTTTGTAAAAGCTGGGGTTGTTGAAGAAAGTCCGTGGAAGAATATTAAGGGACAGATATTACTTGGGGGTGAAGGATTTATTGAAAAGCTCAGGAACTTATTATCAGAGAAAGAAGAGATAAAGGAGATACCAAAGGGGTAATGTCAACTTTTTTGTGTAAAAT
>CALIBK010000047.1 GCA_938045955.1 uncultured bacterium
ATAATCCTTTTTAATTGTTGATTTGAATTAATTCTGATATAAATTTTGCCATAATTATTTTTTTCTTATGAACGAAAAGACTCAACTTCAGAAAAAGACAGGCATTTTTACGGTTGAAAGAAGAAAACATCCAAGAATTAGTGTAGAATTTCCATTTGATTACTCTTTTATGGAAGGTAAGGAAACTTACGGGGGAATTGTGGCAAACGCGAGTGAAGGAGGATTACTTGTCTATCTTCCCCAGAGAATTGAAATTGGAACGGTGTTAAAAATAGAAATCCTTTATGTCCAGGGATTAGAATTTAGTACGATCAAAGCCATAGCAAAAGTGGTTTGGTCGGATCTTGCCTCAAAGATGAGCTGGGGGGAGTATCGATATGGATTACAGTTCATCCATATCGAAGAACAGGACTACCACCGATTAATCAATCTGTTAAAGGAAATTGGTAAGTAAGAAGTCAGGGTTTATTTTCAATTCTTCGATCAGCCTTTTTCTAAATTTCTTTCTCTTTTCTTACCTTCCAAAAAATTACTTGCACTTTTCTTTAAATTTATTAAAAATAGATTTATCCCAATGGTGTGCATGAATTTAATGTAGGTCATAACTTTTCAAAAAGAAAAGAGAAGAAGAGAATATGGAACAGGGAAAAGAACAATATAGAGTGGTTCTTAAAAGTATTGGGGGTAACACCAAAGAAGAGGTGGAAGAGTTTTGTGAAAAGATTTCAAAAAATCTTAATCTTCCTTCATCTCTGATAAGAAAGATTGCCCATCGAAATCCTATTGTCCTGAAAAAAAATTTAACCCTAAAGAAGGCCGAAGCATTAGCCATTGCCTTTAAATCTTTTGGAGCCAATGTGGTGATAGAAAAGAGAAGCCCCATACCGATAATTCAGGTGGAACGGCAAGGCCTTCCCCCTCCCCAATTAGCCTTGGAAACCTGTTCCTTAAGAAAAACTCCCGGGGAGAATTGGCTACTTGTGGGAAAGGTGAAGAATATCTCACAAGAACCATTAAGGGACGTGTGGGTTATCATTCAATTCTTCGATGGTTTTGAATTGATAAATTACGAAGAGGTTCCGCTTCCCATCAATCCGATTCTTACTCACCAGGTTTCACCTTTTAAGGCCATATTAGAAGGAACCCTTGATTTTCAAAAGGTTTCGCTTCTCTTTAAGAATGTCAACGGAGCTTCCTATTTTGTTCTTGACCAGAGAAAGAGAAGGGAGTGGGTGGAGGTTGAGATCCCTGAGGGTGCACTCAAATTGAAACCTCTCCGAGAAGAGGAAACCTCTGAAAAAAGCCCTCTCATGGTGGAGAAAGAAATCGTTCGAGAAGAGAAAAAGGTCGATTCTGAGGGGGGAGTGCCTTCCGAGGAGATGGAAAAAGAATCGGAAAGTTTAATACCTGATTCTTCAGCTCCAATCGAAGAAATAGAGCCGATGGAGTTGGGCCCAGAGGAGAAATTAGAGCTTATAGAAGAAGAGAAGAAAGAAGAGCCTCTCCCTTACCCCTGGATAGGGGAATTCAGGGCAGCCATCGAAACCTATGATCAATATCAGAAAGAGGGTTTCTCCCTATGGATCAAAAATCTTCAAATGGAAAATTTAATAGAATCTCCCTATCATCTCTTAGTGATCCTTCTTACCTATTGTCGATTTAACCAAAAAGGCGATGATGAAAATGCCCTTCAAAATACTCAAAGGGTCTTCCCACTCCTTCTGCGGTCAAATCTCACTATGGAGGAGGTCCCAGAATTAGAAGGAACCCCTTATTTCTCTCCAGAAGTCTGGAGAAGTCTTTTCTTCAGGGCTTTACCCAAAATACGAGAAGCGGCCAGAGCAATTTTAGACCAGAGAGAATGGAAGGCAGAAGAGTTAGAACGGTTCTTCCAGATTATTCCTCAAATGGGTTTACCCAATAGCCGATGGATGGTTCGAGTCATTCAAAAATGGATTCCAGAAAAAATAGAGATTGATTTTTCTGGCTCATCCGTGATCATTGGGGAAGGGCTTTACCGAGTGGCCTCCAGATTGGGAATTGTCAATCCTTTTTTCGATTTCTATCAGGGAAAAAATTCCATGGGAGATCTCAAAATCCAATCCTTTGCCAAACTGGTATTTCCAGAGAATCCAATGAGGATTGAAGAACCGATGGAACAGTTGGGGAAGGAAGGAAAGGAGGGGCATTGTTTTCCTGTGGAACCACATTGTCAAGGTTGTATGTTTGAAAGCTTCTGCCCAAAATTTTATAAAGAGATAAATCCCTCCGAGAAGGGGATGGTGAGATGATAGATGGATTGATCCCAAGGGTGGGTGTTCCATGGAAAGATTAGATTTATCACGGGAAAGAAGGAGAGCCTCCCGAAAACTATTAGACCTGCCTTTAGAATATCGAATTGTGAATGCACCATATGCCCATGGGGGATTAGTGGTGAATGTCAGTGAAGAAGGATTACTTCTTCAGTCAGTCAAAAATATTCCCGTAGGAACGAAACTGGATGTGGCAGTCCTATTTCCCAAAGGATATGAATTGAGTAATTTCAATGTCATTGCCGAGGTGATCTGGAAGGACCTTTGTTGGAAGGAGGATTGGGAAGGCTATCGATATGGCCTAAAGTTTGTCCAGATTCGTGAGGAAGATTATAGAAAGCTCAAACATCTTCTTATGGATGAGTATTAAAATTGAAGGATGGAGTAAGACTACGGAAGAGAAGACCATTAAACCCAGAATCGGTATTGCAAACATTGAAAGAAGGAAATACCCCCGATTCTCCATAGATCTTCCAATCGAGTATTCCTATCTTTCCAGCTCGACGGTCCATTCAGGTCGAGCCTTAAATGCAAGTGAAGGAGGTCTCCTGGTCTATCTTCCAGAGAAGATGGAAATCGGACAACGCCTCCGTTTGAAATTATTTTTTCATTTTCGAGCAACCCTTAATGCAATCGAAATGATTGGAGAAGTGGTTTGGATTGACCTTCATCTCCCCGAGGGATGGGGGGATTATCGTTGTGGGTTAAGGTTCATCGATATCTCGCCAGAAAATTTAGCATTACTGAAGGAACTTTTGGCTTCTCTTTCAAAATAAAACAACTCCAACCTATCCTCTCTTGTTAAAATTACAAAAAAAATTTATAATCGCTTCTGGAGGTATAGAAAGATGGCTGGAAAGAGTAGTTTCCCTTATCGAAAGTATGATCGTAAACCTCACCCCCATATAGTAAAGCAGATCTTAGAGGACGAAGAGCTCATGGAGATGATGAAAGAGGTGCTCATCGAAGAGGGGAAGCCATGCCCCTTCTGTCACAGGAAAATCAAAGAGGGGATAAAGGCTAAAGAAATATGGTAAAAAAGAGAATTACATGCCTTCATCCGGAAGTTCGCGAGTAAAGGAGAATTTAAAAGGTCTTTCAATAAGGATCTCTGACATTTTCTCCACATTCTGAGTCGGAATTAAGAAAGGAAGAGAAAGAATGAATAGGCCACTGCCTACAATTCCTGCCACAATTCCTAAAGGTCTGGCAACGAGGAGGTCCATGATGATCCACTCATCTGTGATTGGATCGTCTTTAGTCCATTTTTCCCAGGAAAGTCCTTGAGAATAAAACCCAAAGAGAAGAAAGGAAACAATTAGCAAAGAAATTAACAAATTTTTATAAGCCTTCATGAGTCCCTCCACTCAATAGAATTTAAATTTATTATATCCTTTTTATTTTTCCTGTCAATATTTCCTTTTAATTTCCATTCCATGAAAAACTTGACAATCTTTCGTGAAACCGATATATTTTTAAAAGTTTAAAAGGGATTGGGAAAATTATGAAATGGACCCTTCTCCTCAATTCCACCTTTGAACCTTTAAAGGTAGTTCATTGGAAAAAAGCGATTCTTTTGGTTCTCCTCGGTAAAGTAGAGGTGGTGGAAGAGTACGATCGTCTGATTCGAGGAGTCCGATTTTCTATGAAACTGCCTGCAGTCATTCGTCTTCGCCATTTCATCCAAAGACGAAATATCCTCGTCAAATTCTCCAGACAGAATCTTTTTATTCGAGACCGGAGAACCTGCCAGTATTGTGGGGAACCTTTCGAACCTAATGAATTGACCTACGATCATGTTATTCCCCGTTCCAAAGGTGGACCTACGGATTGGACCAATGTGGTCACGTGCTGCACCAAATGTAATTTAAAAAAGGGAGGAAGAACCCCTGAAGAAGCAGGGATGTCTCTCATCCGAAAACCAAAAGTTCCCATATGGATTCCCCTCTTAAACAGGAGTTTAGGGATAGAAGAAACGCCCTCTTTATGGAAAAACTATCTCTACTTTGACCACGAGTTCAATTCTTAATTTTTATGAAAGAACATCGTTCTACGCCTGAATCTCTTCTTTTCCTTTCCTTCCACCGATTTCATGAAGACTTTAAAGCTGAGGGATGAAACGTACATCCATGAAATACCTCTGGGCCCCATGGAGAATGGATTATATCTTAGGTTCTAAAGAGAAAGGATGCATTTTTTGCAT
The DNA here is from genome assembly GCA_938045955.1 of uncultured bacterium. Classification (GTDB taxonomy): domain Bacteria; phylum Desulfobacterota; class BSN033; order BSN033; family UBA1163; genus CALIBK01. Next base: position 4,516 of record CALIBK010000047.1, read on the forward strand.
TAAACCATTAGAAAATAAAGACAGAGAGAATCTGATCCTTTTCCAAGGAAAGTATGCTTTTATTATGATGAATCGATACCCTTATAACAGTGGACATTTAATGATCGTCCCCAAACGCCATTATACGGAGTTAGAGAAGTTAAAGAAAAAAGAAATGGAGGAGATTTTCTTTTTTTTACAGGCTTCTGTTAAGGTTCTTAAGGAAACCCTCTCTCCTCAGGGATTTAATATTGGAATGAATCTTGGGAAAATTGCCGGAGCAGGGGAAGAGCATCTTCATTTCCATATTGTTCCCCGATGGACAGGGGATACGAACTTTATGCCTATCTTAGGGGAGACTAAAGTGATCCCTGAATACTTACTCAACACCTATGAAAAATTGAAGGTTGCCTTTTCTCAATCTATGAAAAGAAAAAATTAGGAGGCGTTAACCCGTGAGATGGTTAAAAACCATTTTCATGATGATCATTTTTATCTTTGTCATCCTTTTCTCGATTCAAAATAAAGAGGAGATCTCTCTCCGCTTTGGTCTTTTCCCTTTAAGAAATGAAGTAGTGGAGCTCCCTAAACTTCCTCTATTTTTCATCATCCTTTGTTCGATATTCATCGGGATCTTGATTGGAGGAGTAAGTGATTTTTATCGACGATACCAACTTAAAAGAACTGTTCGTCAGAATATAAAGACCATTGAAAGATTGTCTCAGGAAGTAGAATCTCTACGGAGGGTCAGTTCTGATCAGCCCTCTTTTCTCAGAAAGGATTAAATCAAGAAACTCCTCATCCTTTAATGGATAATGGATTTTCCGAGTTTCAAAATTTCCCTTGCAATTCATTTTAAAATATAGTATATATTTAATAAGTTAGTCTGCTCAAAAGGCGGGAAATACCCGCCTTTTTTTTAAAACACATGATTTGAGCTTTAAAAATGTCTGCTGAGATTAAAGAACGGGTAAAAACTCTAATCGACCCTATCCTTTTAGAACAAGGATTAGAGCTGGTAGAGATGGAGTATCGGAGAGAACCGAGGGGATGGGTCCTACGCATTTATATTGATAAGGAGGGAGGGGTTACCCTTGAAGATTGTACCCGAATCAATCAAGAATTGGGGAGACTATTGGACGTGGAAGACTTCATTACAAACCCTTACGTATTAGAAGTCTCTTCCCCGGGATTGACCCGTCCCTTAAAAACGGAAAGGGATTTTAGGAAAGTGAAAAGCCAGAGGGTGAAAGTAAGGACCTTCGAACCCATTATGGATCGAAGGGAATTTAGGGGAAAACTCCTCGAGGTTTCGGATCAAGGGATCGAAATTGAAGTGGATGGGAAAAGGATTTTCATCCCTTTCTCAAACATAGGCAAAGCCCAATTAGAAATAGATTTTAAGTAAGGAGAACGCTGTATGCCATCCAATCTCAATTATGTCATAGAGCAGGTCGTGAAAGATAAAGGGATTGACAAGAAAGTAATCATCGAGGCCTTGGAACAAGCTGTTCTCACGGCTTCCAGGAAGAAATATGGACACCATGGAGAGATTGAGGTTCGTTATAATGAAGAGATGGGAGAAGTCGAACTCTTCCAATTTAAACAGGTGGTAGAAGAAGTCAAGGATCCAAATACCGAAATCTCTCTCAAGGAGGCTCGGTCATTAGATCCAGAGGCTCAGGTCGGGGACAGTCTGGGAGTGAAACTCAACACGGATTTTGGTCGGATTGGTGCCCAGACTGCCAAACAGGTGATCATTCAGAAAGTTAGAGATGCCGAACGGGAAAACATTTATAATGAATTTAAGGATCGTAAGGGAGATATCGTCAGTGGAACCGTTCAGCGATTGGAAAAGGGGAATATCTATGTGACGATCGGCAGAGCCGAGGCGATCCTTCCTTTAAAAGAGCAGATCCCCGGAGAAACTTATCGACAGGGAGATCGAATTCGAGCTTACATCCTGGAGGTTCAGAAGAATACAAAGAGTCCTCAAATTATTCTCTCGAGAACCCATCCCGGTTTCTTGATCAAACTCTTTGAGCTGGAAGTTCCAGAGATTTCCGAGGGGATTATCAAAATCATCAGTGCAGCCAGGGAGCCTGGGGAAAGAGCAAAGATCTCTGTCTATAGTTCCAACCGAGATGTGGATCCTGTAGGAGCCTGTGTCGGGATGAAGGGATCTAGGGTACAAAATGTAGTTCAGGAGCTAAGGGGAGAACGAATTGATATCATCCCGTGGTCTCAAGATGCAGCCAAATATGTCTGTAACGCCTTGGCTCCTGCCAAGATTTCGAGGGTCTATATTGATGAGGAGAATCGACATATGGAGGTAGTGGTTGCTGATGATCAACTCTCTTTAGCCATCGGGAAGAAAGGTCAGAACGTAAGACTTGCCTCAAAACTAACCGGATGGAAAATCGATATTAAGAGCGAATCGAAGATGGAAAAGATGTCTATCGAAATTATAGAACGCTTCAAATCCTTACCCTATATGGGAGATGTAGCGAGTCGGATTCTATATAATGAGGGATTCCGGTCGCTTCAGGAGATCGCAGAGATAGATCCTGAAGAATTGGCCAAGATCTTAGAGATAGAGATAGAAAAGGCCAGAGAGATCGTTTCACGAGCCTCTGAGATCCTTCGAGAAAATGAAGGAGAAAAAGGGGAGAGGCAAGGGACCTCCTCCAAAGAGGATGCCTCGATGGATTTGGTCACTCATATCCCAGGAGTAGGGGAGAAAACCGCTGAGGTCTTAAAAAGCCATGGTCTATCAACGGTTCAAGATATTTTGAATTCAGACAAAGAGAAACTCTCAGAACTTCCGGGTATTGGGGCGAAGAAAGCAGAGAAGTTGATCCAATCAGCAAAAGCGTACCTCGAAGGAAGTGAGAAATGAAAAGGGGACACCATCCGATTCGAACCTGTATCGGATGCCATCAAAAAAAGAGGCAAGAGGAATTGATTCGTTTAGAAAGAAATATAGAAGGCAAACTTGTTCTTAACGAGAAAAGGGGACGGGGAGGAAGGGGGTTCTATCTCTGTCCCAATCTGGCGTGTTTCCTCCTGGCTAAGAAAAAAAGCAAATTGTCCCAACAATTCAAGGAAGAATCGTTATTTCTTTCATTTAACGAAAAGTTATTTCATGAAGGAGCGAGATGAGGAGGAAGTAGGATGGCAAAGGTGAAGGTTCTTGACCTTGCAAAAGAAGTCGGGATGGAGGATGATAAACTCCTCCAGAAACTAAAACAGATGGGTTTGAAGGTGAAGGATAAAAAGCCAGAGCCTGCGCCCAAGGAAGCAGCCTCATCCGACGAAAAGGTCATTGAAAGGGATGCTGAAAAAGAAGTCGTTGAGAAGAGAGTCAATCCCACTATCATTCGGCGAAGGACAAGAACCCTCCAGATGGAAGCTCCAACCGCTCCCCCTCAAACGACCATTGCTCCTCCTTCCCCTGAAAAACCCATCATGGCCATTAGGCCCAGAGAAGAAGTGATCCCAGAGATCTCTCCTCCAAAGGAGGAGGTAAAGAAGAAGGTTCGAGCGGCCAAAAAGATAGGGGAAGAGACAAAAGAGGAGAAACCCGAGAAGAAGCCGATAAAAGGGAGAAAGAAAAAAGGAGAAGAAGTCCAGCCCCTGCCTCAGAAAGAACTGGAAGCGAAGGTTGAAAGGATAGAGAAGGTTTCTTTGAAAGAAGTGGAGGCTCCTCCCCCTCCACCTTCTTCTCAGGTGGAAGCCCTTGAAGAAAAACTTCCTGAACCTGAAAAGGAGAAAAAAGAGGCTCTCCCTAAAATAGAGATTCCTCTTCCAGAGAAGATAGAAATCCCGGAAGAGGAAAAGCCGACTCCTTTTTATACGAAGAAAAAGGTGGTCGGAAAGAAGAGGAGATTGATAGAAGAGAGACTGCTCAAAGAAGAGTTTGAAGAGGAAGAGACACCTGAAAAAGAAATAGAACCGATTCCTCGACCTTTCAGACCTATAAAGAAAAAAGTGGTATTAAAAACACCAAAGAAAACAGAGATTACTGTTCCAAAACCGATCAAACGAATCATACGGATCGCGGAAGTCATCTCCGTAGCCGATCTGGCAAAACGAATGGGGGTCAAAGGATCGGAGGTGATTAAAAAACTGATGGACATCGGAGTGATGGTCAATATCAATCAACTCATTGATGCTGATGTAGCTTCCTTGGTGGCCAGTGAATTTGGATACGAAGTGGAGAAGACTTCCATCGAGAGTCAGGATCTATTAGAGAGAAAGGAGGACCGACCGGAGGATTTACGTCCCAGACCCCCTGTAGTGACCATCATGGGACATGTGGATCACGGGAAGACCATGCTCCTCGATGCCATTCGGAAAACCAATGTGGTCGAAGGGGAAGCAGGAGGGATTACTCAACACATTGGTGCTTACGATGTGCAATTGGACCATGGGAGAGTCGTCTTTATTGATACCCCCGGGCATGAGGCCTTTACGGCAATGAGAGCTCGAGGAGCCCAGGTTACAGACATCGTCGTTTTGGTCGTGGCTGCTGATGATGGGGTTATGCCTCAAACCAAGGAGGCAATTGATCATGCAAGGGCTGCAAACGTACCCATTGTGGTTGCCATCAATAAAATAGACAAACCCAATATCAATATAGAGAAAGTCAAAAAGGACCTATCGGAATTAGGTTTGATTCCGGAGCAATGGGGTGGGACTACCCTTTATGCGGAGATCTCTGCCAAACAGAAGATCGGGATTAAGGAGCTCCTTGAACTTATTCTTCTTCAAGCAGAAATGTTGGAATTAAAGGCGAATCCCAATAAGCCTGCTCGAGGGACCATCATTGAAGCGAAGTTGGATAAAGGAAGAGGTCCTGTGGCCACCCTTCTTGTCCAGGAAGGAACCCTTCGAGTTGGAGACATCTTTCTTGCGGGTTCCCAATACGGTCGGGTAAGAGCAATGTTTAATGACCGGGGCCAAAAAATTGAAGAGGCCGATCCTTCCACTCCGGTGGAAGTGTTGGGCTTTTCTGAGGTCCCGGAGGCCGGAGAAACGTTTATCGTGGTCCCTGAGGAAAGGATAGCCAAACAGATCAGTCTCTATCGCCAAGAAAAGGCCAGGGAAAAGGAACTTTCTAAGTTGAGAAAAGTTTCCCTCGAAGATCTATACGAGAGGATTAAAAAAGGTGAAATCAAGGAACTCAATGTAATCATTAAAGCAGATGTTCAGGGATCAATCGAAGCGATGAGAGAGGCCCTGGGTAAGATTTCCACCGAAACGGTGAAGGTGAATATCATTCACGATGCAGTGGGAGGAATTACAGAAACAGATGTTAATTTAGCCTCTGCTTCTAATGCCCTCATCATTGGGTTCAATGTCAGACCCAGTCCAAAAGCTCAAGCCCTCGCGGAACAGGAAAAGGTAGATATTCGGACGTATTCGATCATTTATGACGCCATTTCAGATATCAAGAAAGCCCTGGAAGGGTTACTGGAGCCAACTTACAAAGAACATATCTTGGGAAGGGCTCAAGTCCTTCAACTTTTCAATATCCGAAAGGTAGGAACGATAGCGGGGAGTCTGATTCTGGACGGAAAGGTTGTCAGAGGATCACATGCCAGACTTCTCCGGGATAATGTGGTCATCTATGATGGACGGATTGGTTCCTTGAAGCGATTTAAGGAAGATATCAAGGAGTGTCCCCAGGGGGTGGAATGCGGGATCTGGATCGAGAATTTTAATGATATCAAGCCGGGTGATATTATTGAGTCCTATGAGGTGGAGAAGATTCAACCCCATTTATCATAATCAGAGGAGGAGTTCACGATGGTGGTCGGGATTTGTCGGTTAGACTTTCGGATTCCTGAAAACCACTCGCTAAAGGAAAAACGCCATATCCTTCGAAAAGTCATTGATCGGGTCAAACCCCGTTTCAATGTAGCGATCTCTGAAGTGGGGGACCATGATCTCTGGCAACGGGCTCAGATCGGAATCTGCACGGTGGGCAACGACCGGCGCCATATCAATTCAAGTCTTGATAAAGTGATCGACTTTATTGAAAGGATGAATCTGGTTGAAGTCATAGGGACCGAGATGGAAATCCTTTCAATCTGATCTTTAAAGGAAGGAGAGGATGGAAGGAAAACGTTCGGATAAAGTAGCCGATTTAATCCATCGAGAGGTCTCAGAGATGCTGCTTCGTTCAGTCAAAGATCCTCGAATTGGATGGGTTACAATCACACGGGTGAAGGTCACGGAGGACTGTCGCCTGGCCAGGATTTACTTTAGCGTGACAGGAACTCAAGAGGAGAGGGTGAGATCTACCGAAGGACTGGAGAGTGCCAAGGGTTTTATTCGAAAAGAACTTGGAAAGCGAATTCGATTGAGATATATCCCGGATATCATATTCCAATTCGATCCGACAATCGAGTATGCAATTCATCTGGAAGAGATATTCCAGGGTCTCCAGAAGAAGAGAGAGAAGGATGAGGATTGATGGATTTCTTGTGATCGATAAACCTGAAGGGTGGACCTCTATGGAGGTGGTCCGAAAAATTAAATCTTGGTTTTCCATCAAAAGGGCAGGTCATATCGGAACCCTCGACCCTTTTGCTACCGGTGTCCTTCCTGTGGTCCTTAATGAAGGACGAAGGATTGTGCCTTTTCTCAAAGAAGAGCCCAAGGAATACGAGGCCGAAATGAAATTAGGGGAAGAGACGACCACGGATGATTTCACCGGAAAGCTTCTGTCTCAAAAATCCTTAAATGGAATCACCCCTGAAAAAATTTATCACGTGTTCAACACATTTGTCGGGAAAATCAAGCAGGTCCCCCCCGTGTTTTCTGCGGTCAAGATAGAGGGGATTCCCCTCTATCGATGGGCCCGAAAAGGGATAGAGAAGGAAAGACAAGAGAAGACCATAGAGATTTTCAAACTGGAGATTCAAGAGATCAGTCTCCCTAAAATTCGGTTTAATCTCTTATGTTCCAAAGGAACCTATGTGCGGGCATTGGCAAGGGATATTGGAAGAAGGTTAGGTTGTGGGGGTCATCTGATCTCTCTGAGACGCCTTCGAAGTGGCTCCTTCCATCTTGGCCAGGCCATCTCTATGGAAGAGTTGAGAAGACTTTCACCCAAAGAGTCTCTTTCCCATTGGGTCATCTCTCCTGAAGAAGCCCTTTCTGATATCCCTGAGGTGAAAGCAAACGAGAGGATGATCAGAAAGATCACCCAGGGCCAGGGAATTGCCTTGAAGGACCTTTGGGAGCAATCTTTGCCTGATTTTAGGAAAGGACAAGAGTTAAGAATGTCTTCGTCAGAGGGAAAATTGTTAGCGATTTTACGGTCCGAAAGGGATCGCGAAGAGATTTATCGGACAGGCTCGGAAGAGGCCATTTTTCGGCCCTTAAGAGTCTTATCCAAAAGGGTTTCAGGGATGGATAAGAAGAAAGTAATCTGCGAAGGAGGAATTTCATGACACTGGATCAGGAAAGGAAGAAGGAATTGATCGAAAAATTCAGAACCCACGAGAAGGATACGGGGTCCCCAGAAGTTCAAATCGCCCTTCTCAGCGAGAGGATTCGCTATCTCACCGAACATTTTAAAGTTCATAAAAAGGATCATCATTCTCGGAGAGGGCTATTGAAGATGGTGGGAAGAAGAAGAAAGCTCCTCAATTATCTTAAAGAGAACCATGTGGAGCGATATCGAAAGCTCATCGAACAATTGGGCTTACGAAAATAATAAGAAAATAAAGGAGTGAGATTGGAGATGGTTCATAAATTAGAGATCGATTTTGCAGGAAGGCCCTTATCGATCGAGACCGGAAGGGTGGCCAAACAGGCAAACGGCTCTGTGCTTGTACGCTATGGAGAAACGGTAGTATTAGTCACTGCTGTCTCCTCTGAAAAAAAGAGAGAAGGGATTGATTTTGTTCCTCTCACCGTAAATTATCTGGAAATGACCTATGCAGCAGGAAAGATTCCGGGTGGATTTTTTAAACGAGAAGGAAGGCCCACGGATCACGAGATCCTTATTTCCCGATTTATTGATCGTCCATTAAGACCCCTCTTTCCCAAAGGGTTTCAGAATGAAACGCAAATCATCGCGACAGTCCTTTCTGCAGATACGGATAATGATCCTTCCATCTTAGGGATGATCGGGGCCTCTGCAGCACTTTATCTTTCCGATATTCCGTTCGAGCAACCTATTGCAGGGGTAAAAGTCGGGCGGATTGATGGCGAGTTTGTCATTAATCCTACCTATGAGGAGATGGAGCTCAGTGACATCGATCTTTTTGTGGCAGGCAGTGAAGAAGCCATCATCATGGTAGAAGGCAGTGCCAAAGAGGTCCCTGAAAATGAGGTCCTGGAGGCCATCTTCTTCGGGCATCAATCCCTCAAGCCTATCATAGAGCTTCAGAAAAAGTTAAGAGAAGAATTGGGGTCTCCTCGCAAAGAGTTTACCCTGGAAAAACCCCAGGAGGCCATCCTCGAGAAGGTTCGAAACCTTGCACAGGATCGACTCCTCGAAGCTTATCAAATCCCAGAAAAGATTAAGAGACGAAACTATATCGAAAACCTTTTCCAAGAGGTCCTTAAAAATTTCGAGCCAGAGGATGGGTCTATTGAGGGGGTCGTTAAGGCTGCTTTCGAAGAGGTTGATCGTCAACTCATGAGACAATGGATTTTAGAGAAAAAGCAAAGAATTGATGGAAGGGGATGGAGGGAGATCCGGCCCATCTCCTGTGAAGTTGGAATCCTTCCTCGAACTCATGGTTCTGCTCTTTTTACCCGGGGAGAGACCCAGGTACTGGCTGTAGTCACTTTTGGGACCTCCGAAGACGAGCAGAAAATCAACTCCCTGATGGGGGAGACCTATAAATCCTTTATGCTCCATTATAATTTTCCTCCTTTTTGCACGGGGGAAGTCTCTCCCTTAAGACCTCCCAGTCGAAGGGAGATCGGTCACGGAGCTTTAGCAGAGAGGGCCATTCTTCCTGTACTGCCTTCCAATGAAAAATTTCCTTATACCATTCGAATCGTCTCCGAGGTGTTGGAATCCAATGGTTCCTCTTCGATGGCTACAGTGTGCGGAGCCAGTCTTTCCTTGATGGATGCAGGGGTTCCCATCAAGGCCCCGGTGGCTGGAATTGCCATGGGACTGATTCTTGAGAATGGAAGAGAGGCCATCCTTTCGGATATCCTTGGAGATGAGGATCATATTGGGGATATGGATTTTAAGGTGGCTGGAACCTCTCATGGGATTACAGCCATCCAGATGGATATTAAGATTCGAGGGATTTCCAAAGAGGTTTTGGAAAGGGTTCTGGGGCAGGCCAGAGAAGGAAGGCTCTATATCTTGGAAAAAATGAAAGAGACCATTGCGGAACCTCGGAAAGATCTCTCCCCACACGCCCCGCGTATTGTTACCCTGAATGTAAAACCTGAAAAGATTCGAGAAATTATCGGTCCGGGAGGTAAAACCATTCGATCCATTATTGACCAGACAGGAGTGAAGATTGACGTGGAGGACTCAGGGGTGGTAAGGATTGCTTCACCAAATTATGAATCGATTGAGAAAGCCATTTCAATGGTTAAGAAACTCACCCAGGAAGTGGAAGTGGGTGGGCTTTATCACGGGGTAGTCAAAAGAGTATTAGGTTTTGGGGCCATTGTTGAAATCTTTCCAGGAACCGATGGGCTGATTCACATCTCTCAACTGGCTGATTATCGGGTCAAGCAGGTGACGGATATTCTCAAGGAAGGAGACGAGGTCTTGGTGAAAGTCATTGATATTGATCCCCAGGGCCGAATTCGACTAAGTCGAAAGGCGGCGCTCCGAGAAGGAGGCCGATTAAAAGAAAATAAACCCGGGAAGACCTCCCATTAAATCCTACTATCCCTTCATCCGTCAAAGGATGAAAGGACCAAAACATAGGGATTGGATCTGTAAAAATGATAAGAAGATTCAAAGAAGTTCCAAAAGCAACCTTTTATAATGACGGATCAGGTTATCAGAAGACCATTCTTGACAATGGCCTTCGTGTGATTACGGAAGAGATCCCTTACCTCAAGTCGGTCTCTATTGGGGTCTGGGTATTGACCGGATCGAGAGATGAAGAACCCCACGAAAACGGGATTTCTCACTTTATTGAACACCTTCTCTTTAAGGGAACCCTGCGAAGGACGGCTTTTGAGATTGCTAAGGAGATCGATTCTGTCGGGGGAACTTTAAATGCGTTCACAGGAAGGGAATATACCTGTTTTTATGCAAAGGTCATCGACCGGAACCTCCCCCTCGCAATAGATCTTCTTTCAGATATCTTCCTCCACTCGGTCATGAATGAAGAGGATATTGAGAAAGAAAGAATGGTCATCCTCCAGGAGATTAAAATGGTGGAAGATACGCCAGATGATTATATCCATGACCTTTTTAATCGAGCCTGTTTCGGAAATCATCCCCTGGGATTTCCCATCTTTGGAACCTCTGAGCAGGTCCAATCTTTTCAGAGAGATCAGATTCTTCAA
>CALIBK010000048.1 GCA_938045955.1 uncultured bacterium
TCTTCGCCGACTTCGGATTTTTTAAGGAGTCGGATGTTCTTCCTTTCAAGATTAATCACCCGGGGGTCGTTTCTGAGTTTCCAGGCTAACTGTCCATAACCTACATCCACCGCATAGACTTTTTTAGCCCCCTTTTGAAGAATGCAATCGGTAAAGCCTCCGGTCGATGCCCCCACATCGAGGACGACCATCCCTGAGGGGTCGATTCTAAACTCCTGAAGGGCTCCTTCCAATTTCAAACCTCCTCGGCTGACATAAGGGCATCCCTCTTCCCGGAGCTCGATCTTAGAGTCCCTTTTTACCAAGGTCCCGGGTTTCTCTATTTTTTCCCCGTTGACCAGAACCTTTCCTTCCATAATTAACCTTCTCGCCCTCTCCCTGCTCTGAACAAGGCCTTTCATGAGGAGGATCTTATCTAACCTCTCTTTCACTGGATGGTTATCCATCTCCACAGGGTCTGAGTTATTTAAGGTTAGGCTGAACAGCGGTCAGAGATGGGGACTCTAATCTGGGAAAAAGAGAGTTGGACACTCTCTTTTTCAACATCTCCTGAAGTTCCTCAAATATACCCTTCTCGTCAATTCGATACTTTCCTCTGAGGATGGATGGAGATCCATGCTCAACGAATAGATCTGGGATTCCTAACCGCTTGACCTCGATCTCAAAGAGGCCTCTCTCCTGAAAAAGTTCAAGGACAGCACTTCCAAATCCCCCCTGGAGAACATTCTCCTCTACTGTTAGGACCATCCCTGTTCGTTTAGCCCAGTCACAGAGAAGATCTCCATCGAGAGGTTTTAAAAACCTGGTGTTAATTACAGCTACCTTTATTCCCATTTCCTCAAGCCGCTCAGCCGCCAGAAGAGAGGGATAGACAGTAGAGCCTATGGCAAGAATGAGGGCATCGTTTCCTTCTCTCAGAAGTTCTCCTTTTCCAATCTCTATGCTCCGGAGGACTTCATCCATTTTTACTCCAATCCCCTTTGACTTTGGATATCGGAAGGCCACGGGTCCCTGATATTCTATAGCCGTCTTCATCATGTGTCGAAGTTCATTTTCATCTTTAGGGGCCATAATGATCAGATTTGGAACATGTCTGAGATAAGAGAAGTCAAAAAGGCCATGATGGGTCGGCCCATCTTCTCCAACAATCCCTCCCCGGTCGAGGGCAAACACGACGGGGAGGTTCTGGAGACATACATCCTGAAGAATCTGATCATAGGCCCTCTGTAAAAAAGTGGAGTAGATGGCAACGACAGGTTTCATTCCTTCCAGGGCGAGCCCTGCAGCGAAGGTCACTGCATGTTGCTCTGCAATACCAATATCATAAAACCGATCCGGGAATCTTCGAGAAAACTCCTCCAACCCTGTTCCACTCTGCATGGCCGCTGTGATCGCTATAATCCGTCGATCCTCTTTCGCCAGTTCACAAAGGGTTTGACCAAAGACTTCGGTATAGGTTGGGGGAGAGAAGGTTTTTGATGAAATAGGCTCTCCGGTCTCGATTCTAAAAGGGGAAACACTGTGATATCGAGAGGGATCCCTCTCAGCAGGAGGATATCCCTTTCCTTTTTTGGTGATGACATGAACCAAAATAGGCCCTTTCAGGTTCTTAACATTTTGAAAGGTCTCAAGGAGATAATCAAGCCGATGACCATCAATGGGACCGATATACTTTAAACCCAACTCCTCAAAGAGGAGCCCGGGCATGAGGAATCCTTTCAGAGACTCCTCCGCCTGTTTGGCAAAACGGAGAACCGATTTTCCAATACTGGGAAGGGTTTCAAGAAAGGATTTAATCTCTTCTCGAAACCGATTCACGAATTGTCCTGTCATCAATCGATTGAGATAGGAAGAGAGAGCGCCAACGTTTGAGGAGATGGACATTTCATTATCATTCAAAACAACAATAAGATCCTTTTCGAGATGGCCTACCTGATTAAGACCCTCGAAAGCCAGACCGGCAGTCATCGATCCGTCTCCAATAATGGCGATGACTCTCCCCCCTTCCCCTTTCTTTCGTCTGGCTTCGGCCATCCCGAGGGCTGCAGAAATGGAAGTCCCGCTATGCCCCGAGTCGAAACTATCAAAAGGACTTTCATCCCTTTTTGGAAAACCACTGAGGCCCTGATATTGCCTCAAGGTCTGAAATCGCTCCCGCCTGCCTGTCAAAAGCTTATGGGCATAACTCTGATGGCCAACATCCCATACGAGTTTATCTGGAGGGAGATCAAAGACATGATGGAGGATCACGGTCAACTCCACCACCCCCAGATTGGAGGAAAGATGCCCTCCGGTCTTGGATACAGTGGAGAGGATCTCTTCCCGGATCTCTTTACAGAGGGTGGTCATTCCTTCAAGATCTAACTTTTTAACATCTGCTGGATAACGGATATGATCCAGTAATCTGGTCATCGTCAATAGTCTCTGGCAATCATGTATCGAGCAATGGCTCTTAGGGGTTCAGCCTCTGGACCAAAAGGTTTTAACGACTCGATCGCGGATTCCGTCAACTCCTGGACTGTCCGTCTCGAAACCTCCATTCCTAAGATGGAGGGATAGGTGGCCTTTTTCCGAGTCTGATCACTTCCCGTGTTTTTCCCGAGCCGCTCTTTATCCCCTTCTACATTCAAAATGTCGTCCACGATCTGAAAGGCAAGACCTACCTTCTCTCCATAAGTGGTAAAGGCCTGAAGAACCTCCGGACTTCCTCCCGCAAGCTTCACCCCTGTCCGGACAGAGACTCGAATGAGTGCTCCTGTCTTATTTTGATGAATGGCAAGCAGAGTGAGGGAATCGATGCTTTTTCCTTCAGACTCCACATCCATGACCTGTCCTCCTATCATCCCGAAGATTCCTGCGGCCTGGGCCACCTCATTGACAATCTCCAGAACCACTTGGGCCTGATGAGAGGATGGATCCGTCATTAATTTAAATGCCTCGGTAAGGAGGGCATCCCCTGCCAGAATTCCAATAGCTTCTCCAAAGACCTTGTGGCAGGTGAGCCTCCCTCTCCGATAATCATCGTTGTCTATGGCCGGGAGATCATCATGGATCAGGGAGTAGGTATGAATCATTTCCAGACCGCAGGCAAAGGGCAAAATTCCATCTCCCTTCCCTCCTGCAGCTTCAAATGAGGCGATACAGAGGATAGGACGAATTCTCTTTCCCCCGTTTAAAAGGCTATATTGGATGGCTTCGAGAAGGACGTTCGAATATCTGGTTTCCGTTCTCTTCGCAACAGGAGCCACAAAATATCTCATTAAGGCTCGCTCAACCAATTCCCTCTTTTCTTGAAGGTATTGCTGAATATTCATCCTTTGGAAAGTCCTTCGATCCTCTCTACTCTTCTTCTGATAGATCTTCCTCGGGAGAAGAAGACTCTCTATTGCCCGGTGGAGGTTCAAATGGTTCAGGTCTCAAAGTGCCATCCTTCCCCTTCATCAGAATCTCAACCTTCTTTTCAGCCTCGTCCAGTTTTTGATTACAGAATCTGGAAAGGCGAATTCCCTCTTCAAAGAGTTTTAAAGACTCCTCCAGTGAGATGTCCCCCTCCTCTAATCTCGAGACAATCTTTTCCAATCTCTTTAAGGCTTCTTCAAATTTTTCTTTGGGCATCTAAATTTTCATAAATTTTATCTTTTTATTATCCTAATCGTCAAGTCATCTCAATCTTTTCAACATTACATGTCAATGCCCCCCGATAGAGCTTTACCTCCACCTGATCCCCTGTTTTGACCTCACTGGAATCCCTTAAGATTTTAAGAGAAGGTAACTTCCGGGTAATACTATAACCTCTCTGAAGCACGGAAAGGGGGCTTAAGGATTCTAATTTCCCCGAAATTCCACCGAGTCTTTCTCTTTTAAGCTCAATAACTCGTTTGACTCTCTGGATGAAACCCTTTTCAGCCTCGTGGATGGATACCCGAAGAAGTTTTATTTTTTGAATTGGATTTCGAAGCAATGTCCGCTCTTTGAGAAATAGGACCCTCTCCCTTTTTCTTTTCACCTCTCTAATCATGGACTTTTCTATCCGATGGGAGAGGTCATCGACCTTTAAAAAGAGGTCTTCGATTCTTTTTTTGGGATGGATTAACCGTTTTCTCAGATAAATAATCCTCTTTCTCATCTCCTCTAAATTCTGGAGGATTTGACTCTGTAAACGCTCTTTCAGAAACCCGAGGTTTCTCTTCAATTCCTTCTTTTCCTTTACCACTAACTCTGCTGCCGCCGAAGGAGTCGGGGCCCTGAGGTCAGCCACAAAGTCTGAAATTGTATAATCCGTCTCGTGCCCTACAGCGGAGATGATCGGAATTTTGGAACGATGGATCGCTCTGGCCACTTCTTCTTCGTTAAAGGCCCAAAGGTCTTCCAGGGATCCTCCACCTCTCCCCACAATGATTACATCCACATTCTTCATTTTGTTGAAATACCGAATCCCCTCGGCAATTTCTCGAGAGGCCCCTTCTCCCTGAACCCGAACCGGGTAGAGAAGGATTCCTACATTTTCAAACCTTCGGTGGATAATATGAATCATATCTCGAATGACCGCTCCTGTTGGAGAGGTTACTATCCCGATGTTTTGCGGGAGGATGGGAATTGGCCTTTTGCGGGAAGGATCGAAAAGCCCTTCCTTTTCGAGTTTCTCTTTAAGTTGAAGAAAGGCAAGCTGAAGAGCCCCAATCCCCTTGGGTTCTATCTCTTCGAGGATGAGCTGGTATTCTCCTCTCTTCTCATAAAGGCTCACCCTCCCCCTGCAGATAATATGAAGACCATCTTCCGGAATGAAACGAAGCCCTTTCGATCTCATTCGAAATAGAACTGCCCGGATCTGGCTGAATTCATCTTTCAAGGTAAAATAGAGGTGTCCTGAGGGAGGGATTCTGAGATTTGAGATCTCTCCTTCAACCCATACATCGTAAAACTTTTCCTCCAGGGTTTCCTTGATTTCCTGTGTCAATTCTGTAACTGTAAGGATGTAACGGAACGGGAGTTGATCCATTTTCTTAAACCCAAATTGAGCGATTCTTAGTATTATTTAAAAATAAACCCCTTCTGAATTCCCGTTTTCACGGGAATGACATTTTCATTCATTGGGTGGCAGTAGTCATTCCTGCGGAAGCAGGAATCCCAGTATATTTGATTCAATGAATGACGAAAAATCACTCAATTTAGGTTAAATCTACCCCTAAAATTCACTCTTCTTTAAAAAGGAGAAAAAAGATATTTCTACTTTATAAAAGGATTTCGAACCTGGATACCTGGAAATCTTGTAAAATCCCTATCCGTAGACCACAGCTCATCAATTCCATGTTCTCGAATCAAGGCAGCGATGTGCGCATCGTGTGCAAGATGACCTATAGTTCTTCCAGAAGAAACCATATATCGGAGATGGGTAAAGTGATCAACTCCCTCCCCTAAAAGTATAATAGAAGGGGATTCGATAAGCGAGCCAATATCTTCGAGAGCAATATCAAGTGGGGTGGGGGGATCAAAAATCTTTGGATGAGTAACTACTCGAAGAAATTCATAGATACAAGGCCAAGGGATAGCCCAAAGTTCATCTCCCTCGGCTAAATTTTTAAGTAATTCTTTTGCCTCATGATGATAAGGAGCTTCTTCACGCCGTGCATAAATCAAAATGTTAGTATCAATTGCGATCATCGTATGTTATTCAAGAGGTCAAACAGCGCATCCCGATCATCGAGCCGAACTCCCGGAAGGATTCGTCCTTTTTCAGTTCGCCACTTTAACTTATAATCGCCTCGTTTTTTGGGTCTTGCAAGATAGCTACGGAGAGCCATTTCAATCACTTCACGTAAGGGAACACCTTCGGATATAGCTTTTTCTTTAGCCTTACGAAGGAGCTCGTCTGTAATTTCAATGGTTGTCCTCATGAATATTAACATAATATAAAATACATAAAAATGCAATTTATCCCTTTCCCCTCATCCGTCATCCATCCTTCTTCCCCTCCCCTTCTTCACTTCTCCTTATCCAAACATTTCCCTTACCTTCCTTTCCAGACTCTCCAATGTAAAGGGTTTTAAATAAATGACAGGATATTGTTATGTATTTTTGCTATTTAAAAAATTGACACCTTAATTCAATTTAGTTATAAAATTCACAACCAACGAGGAAAACCAGTTTGGGTAAGTTTAAGCTTGACGAATTGCGTGAATTAGCGAGGTACATCTTCCTAAAATCCATCTCCTCGGTAGATCCCTACCAGAGGCTAAAAGAAAATATTCATATCGATCAGGATCGCTTTATCATAAAAGAAAAAGGGCTCCCTGAGAAAGTCTTTGACCTTAACCAGTTTGAAAAAATTTATCTTTTAGGAACCGGAAAAGCCTCCTGTTCCATGGCCCAGGCGATCGAAGAAATCCTGGAGCATCGGATTACCAAAGGACTCATTACGACAAAATACGGGCATTCTCTCCCATTAAAATTTACTGAAGTGATTGAAGCGGGTCATCCTTTACCGGATGCCAAGGGGGTGGAGGGAGCCCAAAAAATGAGAAAAATTTTAAAAGAGAGCGGGGCAAAGGATCTTATCCTTTTCCTCGTTTCCGGGGGTGGATCAGCCCTTCTTCCCCTTCCTGTGGATGGAATCACACTTGAAGAAAAACAGAGGCTTACACAACTCCTTCTGGCCTGCGGAGCAGATATAAAAGAAATAAACACCATCAGAAAACATATTTCCCAGATCAAAGGGGGCTGGGTTGCTCGATGGGCATATCCATCAACTCTGATTACATTCATCCTCTCGGACGTGGTCGGAGATCCCCTGGATATGATTGCATCTGGCCCAACGGTTCCTGATCCCTCCACCTTTGAAGAGGCCTGGGAGATTCTTGAAAGATATGATCTTACCGAGAAAATTCCTTCCTCCATTAAAGATCATCTTTTGAGGGGAAAGGAAAAGAAAATCGAAGAGACTCCAAAACCAGGAGAGGAAGTATTTAGAAAGGTCACCAATTTAATCATCGGTTCCAACTTTTTAGCACTCCGTGAGGCCGAGCAGGAGGCTAAAAAACTGGGGTTCCATACCCTTCTTCTCTCTTCGTCTATTGTCGGAGAGACCCGAGAGGTTGCACGATTTCACGGGGCCATTGCAAGAGAAATCATCTTAACAAACCACCCTATTCCTAAACCTGCCTGTGTCCTCTCAGGCGGTGAGACCACGGTCACGCTTCAAGGCAGCGGGCTTGGAGGAAGGAATCAGGAGTTCTGTCTGGCAGGAGCCTTTGAGATCGATGGACTTGAAAAGGTCGTCCTATTGAGTGGAGGAACGGATGGCACAGACGGTCCTACCGATGCGGCTGGAGCGATTTCAGATCATACCACCCTATTAAGGGCCAGGAAGATGGGTTTGGACCCAAAGGCCTATCTGAGGAATAATGATTCTTACCATTTTTTTGAGAAATTAGGAGATCTTCTCATTACCGGACCCACACGGACAAATGTAATGGATGTGAGGATTCTTCTGGTGGATTAAAAGAAGCGAATAAGGGAATGATGGATAGCCGAATGAGAGGAGATGGTTAAAGGGAGAATAGAAATGTATGAACTGACGGTTTTGTCTCATTTTTCAGGAGCCCACCAGCTCCGTCATCTTCACGGGAAGTGCGAAGAACTTCATGGGCATAACTGGAAGGTAGAGATTTCGGTCACTTCCAGGAGATTAAATCGAGGTGGAATTGTCATTGATTTTAGGATCTTAAAAGAGAAATTGGAAAAGGTTTTAAGAACTCTGGATCATCACTATCTCAATGAGTTACCCTATTTCTCAAAAAAAGAACCCTCATCTGAAAATATTGCAAAATATATCTTCAAAGAGTTAAAGAAGGACCTAAGGAACCAATCTACTCTTTTAAGCAAGGTCACTGTATGGGAATCAGAGACCACCCGTGCCACCTATCGGGAGAGATCGAGATGAAGGATATTCAGAAACAAAAAGATTTCAGGAAAATAGAGATTAATAAGGTGGGTGTAAAAAATATAAGATATCCGATTACGGTGCTGGATAAGGCGAAAGGAGTTCAGCATACGGTTGCAAGCGTCAATATGTATGTGGATCTCCCCCATCGATTTAAAGGGACCCATATGAGCCGTTTCGTGGAGATTCTCAATAAATATAAAGGAGATATTTCGATCAGGAATTTTTCTAAAATCCTTTCAGAGATGAAGCGAAAATTAAAAGCTAAATGTGCCCACCTGGAGGTGGAATTCCCTTATTTTATCGAAAAGGAAGCCCCCGTGACCAAGGCCAGGAGCCTGATGGAGTATATTTGTCGTTTTTGTGGATCAAGTAACGAAAAGGATGATTTCGATGATTTCTATGTAGGGGTAGTCGTTCCCATTACTACGGTCTGCCCCTGTTCCAAGGAGATCAGTGATTTTGGAGCCCACAATCAGCGATCGATGGTTACCGTAAATCTCCGGTTTAAAAGATTTATATGGATTGAAGATATCATTCATCTGGTGGAGGAGTGTGCCTCCTGTGATCTCTATTCCATTTTAAAACGACCGGATGAGAAGTATGTCACTGAAAAGGCTTACAAAAAACCCATGTTTGTGGAGGATGTGGTAAGAGAAATTGCGAGTAAACTCAGAAAAGATAAAAATATCGTCTGGTTTACGGTTGAATCTGAAAATTTCGAATCGATCCACAATCACAGTGCATACGCTTTCGTTGAAAGAGATATTCGAGGGCTCTAAATATTTCCGCCTCCCTTGACTTCTCATTGACACTCGGTTTAGATCTATGATAGTTTTATTCTAAAAAAATCGGGGAGTAGCGCAGCCTGGTAGCGCGCTTGGTTCGGGACCAAGAAGTCGGCGGTTCAAATCCGCTCTCCCCGACCATGAGATTCCTGATTCTCAAGAGAAATCGTTTCTCCCATTATGCCCACTGGAATTTTTATAGCCCTTTTAGGTTATTTATTGGGTTCCATCCCCATTGGGCTTCTATTGAGTCGAATTTTTGCAAAAGTCGATCCGAGAACCGCAGGGAGTAAAAATATTGGAGCAACCAATGTCTTCCGCACGGCCGGAAAAACCTTAGGCATCCTTACCCTCATCGGGGATATATTGAAAGGATTGATTCCAGGGATTGTGATTCGGTGGGTGGCTACAGACCAGTGGGGACTTTCAGCGGATCAGTGGATTGCTATAGCGGGACTCAGTCCTTTCCTGGGCCATATCTTCCCTATCTTTTTGGGGTTTAAAGGAGGAAAGGGGGTGGCGACCGCCGTAGGCGTGTATCTCCCCATCTCTCCTCTTTCGGTCCTCATTGAAGTTTTCGTCTTTATGGGAATAGTGTGGAAGTGGAGATTCATCTCCCTTGGATCGATGATCTGCGCAACGACCATCCCCATTCTGATCGCCTTCTTTCGAAGTGACTCCCAAGCCTATTTTGTGATCAGTGTGATCATTGCTGCGCTCATCCTCTATCGACATCAATCCAATATCGTGAGACTCCTTCAGGGAACCGAGAACAAATGGAAACCCTGATAAATTTTTTCCTACAGTCTTCTTAAGGCTTCCCTCAATCGCCTTTCTTTTTTAGAAAGTCTCCGGGAAGGACCCTTCTTCTTCGAATCCTCATACCCCTCCTCTTCCCCCTCTTTCCCCATTTCCTCTTCTCTCTTTGATTCTAATCTTTTTAGTTTTTCTTGAAATTTCTCGGAGGAGACCACTGCAACAGAGAATCTGGATGCAAATTTGGCGATCTCACGATCTGAAGAGACGACAATGGCCCCGGAGCCTTTCTCCCGGATCAATCTCTTTATGACTTCATCCGCTTTCTCTCCAATTTTCGAGTATACAATCTCAATTCCCTTCTGCTTCTCCCGCCTTTCGGTTAGGGAACCTCCTTGCCATCCATCAAATATCACCGTAATTGCACAGGAGCGAGACTGTCGATAGGAGGAAAGTTGTTGAATGAGTCTTTCCCTCTCCCATTGAAGCTGGATAGGATTCAGGTGAAATATCGGACGAAGGGAATGGAGAAGGTTATAACCATCAATCAATATATGCATAAGAGGCAAGAAATATTATAGATAGTCCAGCCACTCTTGAAACTCTAAATTTTTCCCTTTTACGACATCAAAGAATGCAGCCTGAAGTTCCCGAGTAATGGGGCCAGGTTTACCCTCTCCGATCTGCCGATCATCTACCTCTCGAACGGGAGTGATTTCAGCTGCGGTTCCGGTAAAGAAGACCTCATGAGCTGTATAGAGTTCGTCTCGAGTAAACCTCTCTTCTACCACAGGAACCTTTCTTGATCGAGCAATCTGAATGACTGAATCTCTTGTAATTCCAGGAAGGATCGAGGTTAAAGGGGTCGTTTTGATAACCCCATTTTTGACGATAAAGATATTCTCACCACTCCCTTCGGAAACATATCCTTCGGTATCGAGCATTAAGGCCTCATCGTAGCCCAATTTAATGGCCTCTCTCTTTGCCATCACAGAATTTACATAGTTTCCTGAAATCTTTGCCTTGGTCATCATCACATTGACATGGTGACGGGTAAAAGAAGAGGTCTTCGCTCGAATTCCCCTCTCAAGGGCCCCATCCCCTAAATAGGCCCCCCAGGTCCATGTTACAATGGCTACCCTTACCGGGTTATCGGCCGGGTAGACCCCCATAGCCCCTTCTCCAATAAAGGCAATCGGTCGAATATAGCCTTCTTTTAAACCGTTCACCCTCAAGGTCTCTTTACACGCCTCTGCGATCTCCCTTTTTGAAAAAGGGAGTTTGAGTTCCCCGATCTGAGCAGAATCGAAGAACCGGTCCACATGTTCCTTCAATCGAAAAATGGCTGATCGGCCATCATGGCATAAATAACAACGTATTCCTTCAAAGATACCCAATCCATAATGAAGCGTATGGGTCAATACATGGACCTTTGCTTCGTCCCAGGGGATCAATCTCCCATCCATCCATATCCTTTCTGTTTTCTGCACCATGGTGTTCCCTCCTTTTAAGGAGTTTTTCTTATCCTATTTTTGAAGGATTGTCAAAAAGTAAATGAAGGGGCTTCAAGGGCAGTGGATGGGGTTGTTTCGGCAGGAACGAGGATACGAATCGAAAGCCGATCCCTCAGAATCCATTTAGCCGTCTTGACTCCAAAGAGGATCTCTGAAAAGTGCTCCTCCCCCTCACCAAAGAAAAGCTTTAGATTCTTGATCCATTCCTGGTCTAAATCGCAGGATTCAAGTTCTAAACAGTCTGCCATCCCCTCGAGGAGCACCTCGATCAACTTTCCACAATCGACATGATAGTCTTCGTGATAAGGCAAAGAGAAACAGACCTTAGAAATAGAAAGTCTTTTAACGGGTTTTAAAAGGGAAGGGACAATCTCTCTTACCCTGAGATAGCTATAATCCCTTACTTTTCCGAGACCGAAAAGAAGAAAAAAAGGAGATTGTAATCTTCCCTGAGTGGGAATCAGGAGGAGCTCTTCCCACTTTCCTGTTATTTTCTTCTCCTTCAAAAAATGCGAAATCCTTCCATTGAGTCTCCAGTCCACCCAGCCACAGGACCCTCTGAGAGGCCTCTCATCTTCAAAAAACCCACAGACCAGAACTTCACACTCGAGAAGATCCACTTCGTCATTTGAAATAATAATATCCATAGGACCTAACCATCTAAATTTTTATAATGGTTTTTTGACGACTTCATTCTGAATTCTATCCAAAATTCCGTTAATAAAAGCACCCGAATCTTCTGTTCCATATTTTTTCCCCAGATCGATGGCCTCATTAATGGTCACTTTGGGTGGAATATCTTCGCAGTAGAGGAGTTCAAATAAGGCAAGACGGAGGATATTACGATCTACAGCACTCAGACGATCCAAACGCCAATGTTCCAGATAATTTTCAAGAAGATGGTCAATCTCCTGAAGATGCTCCCTCACCCCCATTACAATCCGTTTTGTAAATTCGGGATCATCGCAGGCGGAGATAATATGATTCCTTATATGTTCAAGAGCTTTGGGAATCTCTTGAGGATTGATTTCTAATTGATAAAGAACTTGAAGAGCAAACTCCCTCGATTGCCTTCTCTTCCCCAAACCTTCCTTTATCCTTTTTCGATCTCCTTCATGAGATTGGCCATCTCGATTGCAGACATCGCTGCGTCAAATCCTTTATTTCCAATCTTTGTACCCGCTCGTTCGATCGCCTGCTCTATGGTATCCGTGATAAGGACTCCAAAAGCAATTGGAATTTCGCTCTCCAGAGCCAGATGGGCAATTCCTTTGGTGACTTCCTGGGCAATATATTCAAAATGAGGGGTTGCCCCCCGAATCACACATCCCAAACAAATAATGGCGTCAAAGCGTTTCTCTTTAGCCAGTTTCTTTGCAATTAAGGGAATCTCAAAAGCCCCCGGGACACGAACGATTAAACAATCGGCTTCCTCTGCACCACTTCTTTTTAATGCATCCAGGGCCCCTTCTAAAAGACGTTCACTGATGAAGTTGTTGAATCGGCTTAAGACAATCCCGAATTTGAGCCCCTTAGCTACCAATTTGCCTTCCATGGTTTTCACCATTCTCATCTCCTTTCCTTGTCCCTATTCTTTAGATGAGATAGAGAGAAGATGCCCCATCTTTCTGGCTTTTGTCTTTAGATATTCGATGTTTTCCTGGCTTGGTTTGATTTCGATGGGTACTCGCTCAACCACCTTTATCCCATATCCTTCCAGCCCTTTGATCTTCCTTGGATTATTGGTCATCAGGCGGATCTTATGAAGACCCAGATCTACCAATATTTGAGCGCCGATTCCATAATCCCTCATGTCAGCCTTAAATCCCAGGGCTTCATTGGCCTCAACCGTATCCTTCCCCATATCCTGAAGGCAGTAGGCTTTCAATTTATTTACCAGTCCGATCCCCCGACCCTCCTGTCTCATGTATACAATGACGCCCTTTCCTTCTTTTTCTACCATGGCCATTGCCGTATGAAGTTGTTCCTCACAATCGCATCGCTTCGATCCAAAAACATCTCCTGTCAAACATTGAGAATGAACTCTTACCAGGACTTCATCTTCAGGCCTGATCTCTCCTTTGACCAGAGCTAAGTGGTGATAAGGATCGACATCATTTTCATAGGCAATAGCGGTGAAAAGACCTCCATATTTCGTAGGAATCTTGGCTTCAGCGACCCTTCTTACCAGACGTTCTTTCTTCAATCGGTACTTGATGAGATCGGCGATGGTAATGATCTTTAGCCCATGCTGTTTAGCAAAGACCTGAAGCTCTGGCATTCGAGCCATCGTCCCATCATCGTTCATGATCTCACAGATCACGCCTGCAGGTTTAAGTCCTGCCAGACGCGCTAAATCCACGGAGCCTTCGGTCTGACCCGCTCTGACCAGAACCCCTCCCTTTCTTGCTCTCAACGGGAAGACATGTCCTGGAGAGACCAGATCTTCAGGCTGAGTTCGGTCGTCCACCGCGGTTAAAATGGTCCTCGCCCGATCCGCCGCAGAGATGCCAGTCGTCACACCGTGTCTTGCATCGATCGAAACGGTAAACGCCGTCTGAAAACGAGAGGTATTCTCGGAAACCATCATAGGAAGGCGAAGTTCGTTGATCCTTTCCTCCGTTAAGGATAGACAGATCAGTCCCCTTCCATATTTGGCCATAAAATTGATGGCCTCGGGGGTCACCTTCTCGGCGGCCATGGTGAGGTCCCCTTCGTTTTCACGGTCCTCATCATCCACCAGGATCACCATCTTTCCCTGACGGATATCCTCTATAGCCTCCTCGATAGAACTAATCATCCTCTCTTCAATCCTCCTTTAGAAACCCATGCTCTTTTAAAAAAGAAAGGCTGATTCCCTCGGATTTTTCTCTAAAACCTAATACCCTTACGACATACTTCCCCAGAATATCTGCCTCGATATTGACCCGATCTCCCACTCTCTTCTCCATTAAGTTTGTCTTCTCAAGGGTAAACGGAATAAGGGTGATCTCGATCTCATCGGTCCTTAAGGCATTGATCGTTAAACTTACCCCATCAATCGCAATCGATCCTTTAGGAACGACATAGGGGAGAATTTCCTTCGGGAATCTCACTTTTATTGTAACGAAATCCCCTTCTCTTCTCCTTTCGGTAATTGTTCCAATTCCGTCAATATGACCTGTGACAATATGACCACCCAACCGATCATTAAGTCTCAATGCCCTCTCCAGATTCACCCAGTCTCCTTCTTTCAATTCCCCCAATGTAGATCTGGCCAGAGTCTCGTAAGAGAGATCGCATTCAAAGACCCCTTCTCTTTTCTCGGTAACGGTCAAGCAGACTCCATTTATATTAATACTATCACCTGGTTGGAGGTCTGTCAACAAAGGAGGAAGCTGAAGGGTTAACCTCTTCCCTTTCCCTTTAGGTTCTACTTTTAAAACTTTTCCCTTCCCCTCAACAATCCCGGTAAACATTTCCCCTAATCCTTTTCTGGATAGCCTACTACAAGAAGGTCTTCCCCTATCCTACGGAGAGTGACTTCTTTTAAAGAAAGGGCCTTCTCGAGTTCTTCCTCTCCCCTTCCCCCAAAAATTCCAGGGGCAAGGGGATCTCCCAACCATTTAGGAGATAGGAACAGAAAAACCTTATCAATGAGTCTTTTGTCAAAGAAGTCACCATAGACTCGACTTCCGCCCTCCACCAGAAGGCTCATCATCTCCATCTCCCCCAATTTTGGGAGAAGCTCTTTTAGGTCCACCTTTCCTTCTCTGGAATCGCAGAGAAGGATACGACCCACTTTCTCAGCGAGACGTTCCAATTTTTCTTTAGGAGCCCCAGGGGTTGTAACTAAAACCACTTTCCCCGGATCAGATCCAAATACCCTTGCATTCTCAGGAATTCTTAATTCACTATCGAGGATAATCCTGAAAGGATCCCTCCCCCCTGGTAATCGGGTGGTTAAAAGAGGATCGTCCTTCAAAATGGTTCCAATTCCAACAAGAACCCCATCGACCTGATCCCTTAAACGGTGAACAAATCTCCTCGACTCCTCATGGCTGATCCATTGAGATGCCCCGGTCCTTGTGGCAATTCTTCCATCCAAGGTGACTGCGATCTTCAACATCACAAAGGGTTCTCTTTTTAATATATATTTCGAGAAGGATTCATTCAACCTCCGACATTCCTCTTCCAAAATGCCGACCTCAACCTGGAGACCTGCCTCCTTTAATGCTTTGATTCCTCCCCCTTGGACCAATGGGTTTGGATCCTCCATCCCTATGACGACTCTTCTTATACCCGATTCGATAATAGCTGGAACACAGGGAGGAGTTCTTCCATAATGGATGCAGGGTTCGAGATTGATATAAAGGGTGCTTCCTCTGGCCCACTCCCCTGCTTTTTGAATGGCTAATATCTCCGCGTGAGGTGCTCCGGCCCTTTGATGATACCCTTCTCCCACACGAAGCCCATCCCTGATCAGAATCGCTCCAACCATAGGGTTGGGAGAAGTTCTCCCCCTTCCCCTCTCGGCCAGATGAAGAACCTTCATCATCCAGAATTCATCTTTTCTTCTCATTTCACTATTTCTTCTTCGCTTCTTCCCGGTTTCCGAGAAGTTCTTTAAGTTCATCCATGAACTCCTGAATATCTTTAAACTGTCGATAGACTGAAGCAAATCTCACATAAGCGACCGCATCCAACCGATGGAGCTCCTCCATCACCCTCTCTCCAATCTCGGAACTCTTAATCTCTCGATCCCCCTTCTCCATGAAATAGGATTCAATGCGATTCACAATCTTTTCGATCAAGTTGATACTGATCGGTCTCTTTTCGCAGGCCTTCTTGAGACCATTGAAGATCTTCATTCGATTGAAGGGTTCCCTTCGACCATCCTTCTTAATGACCAGAGGAAGGGTATCTTCCGTTCTTTCTGTGGTGGTAAAACGCTTCTTACACTGGATACACTCCCTTCTTCGTCGGATCGTTTCTTTATCCTTCCCCACTCGGGAATCCACCACTTTACTCTCCAGATGACCACAAAAAGGACATTTCATAAGAGAATCCTTAAATGAGGGTGGATCTTAATGAAGCTTCTCTATGCTTTTTCCCTCTTCAGACTTTTCCGATTGAAGGGTTCGACCTTCAGGGCGGCTTCCTTTAACATCTGACGTGCCAGAGGATCGGCATAACCCTCTTCGTATACGATCCGTTTGATCCCGGCATTAATGATCATCTTCGTACAGATGATACAGGGATGGTGGGTGGAATAGAGTGTTGCCCCCCGAATTTGAACCCCATGATAAGCCGCTTGAATGATGGCATTCTGTTCTGCATGGAGACCCCGGCAGAGTTCATGACGCTCTCCTGAGGGAATACCCATCTTTTCACGGAGACAACCAATCTCAAGACAGTGGTCGAGTTTCGAAGGAGCCCCATTATACCCCGTTGCCAGAATCTTCTTGTCCATGACCAGAAGGGCACCAACCTGCCGACGTAAGCAGGTCGAGCGCTTCGCAACGAGATGGGTGATGTCCATGAAGTATTCATCCCAGGAAGGTCTACTTCGATTCTTTTTTCTCTCTCCTATGGTTTTCAAGGGTGAGCCATTTGGAAAAATTCAGGACAATGAATACCCGTTTAGAGTTTAAAATTTCTTCTCTCTATGGCCTCGATCTTCTCTAAACGTCTCTGATGCCTTCCCCCTTCAAAGGGAGTCTCAAGCCATGTTCGAACAATCTCTTTGGCGAGCTCTTTTCCGATCATCCGACCTCCGAGGACAAGGACATTCGAATCGGTGTGCTCCCGACTGAGGCGAGCAGAATAGAGATCGTTGACCAGTGAGGCTCTCACCCCTCGGAATTTATTAGCGACGATCGACATTCCGATGCCAGTCCCGCAGATCAAGATACCTCGTTTTAAAACTCCCTGGGAGACCTTTTCTGCCACCTGGATTCCGAAATCTGGATAATCCACAGACTCTTCATCAAAAGTCCCCATATCCATGGGTTCATATCCCCGGGTTTTCAGGAAGGCTTTTAACTCTTCTTTTAGTTCAAATCCTGCGTGATCACAGGCGAGACCGATTTGCATCTTCTATCCTTCGAATTTTTTAAAGATCAGAGTGGCGTTCGTTCCCCCAAATCCAAAGGCGTTCGACATCCCTACCCGGATCGATTGCTTTCGGGCCTGGTTTGGAACGTAATCCAGATCACACTCTGGATCGGGTTCCTCATAATTGATGGTAGGAGGGAGGATACCATCTCGAATACTCAGGATCGTAAAGATAGCCTCCGTGCTCCCAGCCGCTCCAAGGAGATGCCCTGTCATCGATTTGGTCGCACTGATTGGAATCTTTCTCGCATACTCCCCAAAAACGGTTTTAATCGCAATGGTCTCGGTCACATCATTCAGGGGGGTAGAGGTTCCATGGGCATTAATATAGTCGATCTCTTCTGGCTTCAGACCTGCATCCTTGATGGCCATCTTCATGCATCGGGCTGCGCCCTCACCATCCGGAGGGGGGGCCGTAATATGATAGGCATCTCCAGTATACCCAAACCCGACTAATTCTGCATAGATCTTTGCCTTTCGCTTGAGGGCAAACTCCAGTTCTTCAAGAATAAGGATTCCAGCCCCCTCTCCAATGACAAATCCATCCCGATTCTTCTCGAAAGGCCGACAGGCCTTTTGGGGTTCATCATTTCGAGTGGAAAGGGCTTTCATGGCATTAAACCCACTTACACAGAGAGGGGTGATATTAGCTTCGGTTCCTCCGGCAATCACGGCATCGGCATCTCCGTAACGAATTGCTCGAAAGGCATCCCCGATACAATGCGCTCCGGTAGCACAGGCCGTAACGATACAGGTGTTTGGCCCCTTTGCTCCAAACTGGATAGCAATATGGCCTGAGGCAAGATTGGCAATTACCATCGGAATGAAAAAAGGAGAGACTCGACCTGGACCCCTTTCCATTAGAATTTGATGATATTTTTCGATATTGGGCAGCCCACCCAATCCGGTTCCAACAATCACTCCAATCCTCTCACAGTTTTCCGGGGTGATCCCGAGTTGAGCGTCCTCCAGTGCCTCTTTGGTCGCGGCCAAGGCATACTGAATAAAGAGATCCATTTTTTTGATCTCTTTCTTCTCAATATACTGTTCGGGATGGAAATCCTTTACTTCCGCGGCAATTTTGGTCTCGAATCCATTGGTATCAAATCGAGTAATGGGTCCGATTCCTGACTTCCCTTCACAGATATTCTTCCAGGCAGTTTCAACACCAATACCATTGGGGGTGACCAAGCCTAAGCCGGTAACAACAACCCTTCTTTTCAAGATGAATGACCTCCCTGCAGAAAATTTTCCTTAGAGCCTGTTCTTTATGAACCTATTTACGACGCCTGGGCTTGGAGGTGGCTCTTGATATATTCGATGGCATCTCCTACGGTGAGAATCTTTTCAGCATCCTCGTCAGAGATCTCCATATTATACTCTTCTTCGAGTGCCATGACCAACTCCACCAGATCCAAGGAATCGGCCCCTAAGTCATCGACGAATTTAGCCTCTAAGGTAACCTCGTTCTCATTGACTCCTAACTGCTCAACAATGATTTCTTTGACTCTTTTCTCGATGTCCATTCAATCACCTCCTCACATATAAATCCCACCATTCACATTTAATACCTGTCCTGTGACATAATTAGAAGCCTCTGAAACTAAAAAGAGGACCGCCTGGGCCACATCCTCAGGTTGTCCTAACCGTCCCATCGGGATCAACCTCATGAGTTCCTCTTTGACCTTTTCGGGGAGAACCTCCGTCATTGGGGTCTGAATATACCCAGGGGCGATGGCATTGATATTGATTCCTCTTTGGGCAAACTCTCTTGCAACTGTTTTGGTAAAACCAATGACCCCAGCCTTGGAAGCGGCATAATTGGCCTGTCCCGCATTTCCCATCAGGCCAACTACAGAGGCAATATTGACAATCTTACCGCTCCTCTGTTTCGACATATGTTTGACCACCGATTTTGTACAGTTAAACACCCCTTTTAGGTTCACATCAAGCACGGCATCCCAATCCTCCTCGCTCATCCTCAGAAGGAGTCTGTCCCGGGTAATCCCAGCATTGTTTACCAAGATATCGATGCGTGAGAATCTCTCCATAATCGTCTCAACCATCCGTTCGACTTCTTCGGGATCCGCTACGTTCACTTTTAATGCAATCGATCTTCGACCTTTTTCCTCAATCTCTTTAGCTGTTTCCTGGGCCTTTTCGAAGTTAATATCTGAGACCACCACATCCGCACCCTTCGCTGCCAGAAGAAGGGCAATCGCTTTACCGATCCCCTGAGCCGCGCCTGTGACCAGTGCCACCTTTCCTAAAAGCTCCACCCCCTCTCACCCCCTTCCTTTGAATTTATTAAAGGATTGGAGATCCTCGATATTTCTTAATACGATGCTTGTATCGATTCGCTTCATTAACCCTGTAAGGACCTTCCCGGGTCCAATCTCAAACATCTCTTCCACTCCTTCAGAAACCATATATCGCATGGACTGTTCCCATTGAACGGGGCTGGAGATCTGATCAATGAGCAAAGGTTTTACTTTCTCAGGGGAGAGGTTGGGACGCGCCTCGACATTGGTCACCACAGGAATATTCAGCCCATCCACCGGAATCCCCTGGAGGGCTTCACCAAGTCGTTCGGCTGCAGGTTTCATAAGAGGAGAGTGAAAGGGTGCACTCACAGGAAGAAGGATGGCCTTCTTCCCCATCTTTTTCGCAATCTCTATGGCTCTCTGGACGGCCCGGGTATGACCGGAAATGACGATCTGCCCCGGAGAGTTAAAATTGGCAGGAGTGAGGACCTCTCCTTCTGAAGCCTCTTTACAGAGGTTCTCCACCTCTTCTCTTTCCATTCCCAGGATGGCGGCCATGGCTCCCTCTCCAACAGGGACAGCCTCCTGCATAAATCTTCCCCGGAGTTTGACAATCTTCACCGCATCTTTAAAGGAAAAACTCCCCGAGGCGACTAAGGCACTATATTCCCCCAGGCTATGGCCTGCGAGAAATTGAGGTTCTATTCCGGTTTCTTCCTTCAATACCCTTAAGGCAGCGATACTGACTGTTAAAATGGCAGGCTGGGTGTTCTCTGTTAATTTCAACTCCTCTTCAGGCCCATAAAAACAGAGAGTTGAAATGGAGAAGCCTAAACTTTCATCCGCCTCTTCGAAGACTTCTCGGGCTACCCTAAAATGGTCATAGAGTTCTTTACCCATTCCTACATATTGGGATCCCTGACCTGGAAATAGAAAAGCGACCTTTTTCAATTCATCCCTCCCTATCTTTTTCCGGCATATTCTTTACTCAATTCCAGTCCAATGATATTCCGCTGGATCTGATTCGTTCCTTCATAGATCTGGAGGATCTTTGCATCCCTCATCATCTTTTCAACCGGATAATCCCTCATATAACCATATCCCCCAAAAATCTGGACCGCATCGGTTGTGACTTTCATAGCCACATCACTGGCAAACACCTTTGCCATTCCAGACACCTTGGAGATATCCTTAGGATCCTTCGATTGATCAATGTAGCGGGCTACGGAATAGACTAATGCCCGAGCAGCTTCTACCAGGGTAGCCATATCGGCCAGGAGATGCTGAATGGCCTGGAAAGAGATAATCTTCCTCTCAAACTGGACGCGTTCTCGAGCATAGCGAACGGCTTCATCCAGGGCACCCTGGGCGACTCCCACCCCCTGAGCTCCCACACCGGGTCGAGTTCGATCAAAGGTTCTCATGGTGATAATGAATCCCATCCCTTCTCTGGCAATGAGATTCTCTTTCGGGACAAAGCAATCCTGAAAAACGAGTTCTCTGGTTGCAGAAGCACGAATCCCCAGTTTCTTCTCTTTCTTCCCGAAACTGAACCCGGACATTCCTTTCTCTACAATAAAGGCACTCGCTCCCCGGGGTCCCTTCGATCGATCGGTCATGGCAATAATAGTATAAATTTCAGCCTCACCTCCATTGGTAATCCACTGTTTCGTTCCGTTGAGAAGATAGCCTCCTTCGGTTCGGGTGGCAGTCGTTCGGATGGATCCTGCATCACTCCCCGCATCGGCTTCGGTGAGACCAAAAGCAGCAAGCTTCTTTCCACTCGCGATATCTGGGAGATACTTCTTCTTCTGTTCGGGACTCCCGTAAAGCATGATGGGATGAGCCCCCAAGCCACTTCCAGCATAACTGGTAGCCACTCCCAGACAGGCACGACTGAGCTCCTCGACCGCTAAACAATTCTCCAGAACCCCTCCACCAAATCCTCCATACTCCTCTTCAATAGAGACACCGAAAAGGCCGGTCTCCCCACAGACCCTCATGATCTCCCAGGGGAACTCTTCTTTTTCGTCCAGCTCCGCTCTTACAGGAATGATCTTTTCAACGGCGATCTTTCTCGCTAAATCTCGTATGCTCTGTTGTTCTGGTGTCAGAAAATAATCCAACTCGGTTTGCCTCCTCTCTTCTTCATTTAGAGGATGGAAGTTTACCGATCCGATCCTGTATTTTTCCATCCCGTAAAGGATTGAATCGAAGCAAATCCTCCTTCTCTTTTAACTCCTCAAGGAGATGCTCGTTCATTTTGTTCTGAGCCAGGCTGCGGGCCAGCAGGATGGCATTCATAATCGCTTTGGCATTGGAAGAGCCATGACTGATCACACAATTTCCATTGACCCCCAGCAGAGGAGCTCCACCATATTCTGAATAATCGAATCTTTTCTGAAGTCTCCGGATCACCCTTTTCATAAAGAAATAGGCCACCCTTGCCCTGAGGTTATCCTGGGCCTCCCACTTGAGAATATTATGGATGGTTTCCCATAGCCCCTCGCTAATTTTCAGGGCCACATTCCCTACAAACCCATCGCAAACAATGACATCCACCTTCCCACTATTGAGATCTCTCCCTTCTACATATCCAATATAGTTGAGTCTTAAGTTAGAAAGAATTTTATGGACCTCCCGGGTGAGTTCATTCCCTTTTCCTTCCTCTTCTCCATTGCTCAGCAGTCCGATTCGAGGTTCCTTTGTCTTTAAGATATACTTCGCATAAGCATCTCCCATGAGGGCGAACTGCACGAGATGGAAGGGTTTACAATCCACATTCCCTCCAGAATCGATGAGGATTGTACTCCCGGTTAAGGTCGGATGGATCGTAGCAATGGCGGGGCGATCGACTCCTTCGAGAGTCTTAAAGAGATACATGGCGAGGGCCATGGCTGCCCCTGAATTTCCTGCACTCACCACGGCACTGGCCTCCCCTTTTTGAGCCAGTTCGATGGCCACTTTAATGGAAGTGTCCTTCATCTT
Organism: uncultured bacterium; assembly: GCA_938045955.1. GTDB lineage: Bacteria > Desulfobacterota > BSN033 > BSN033 > UBA1163 > CALIBK01. The sequence continues at coordinate 22,346 of CALIBK010000048.1, forward strand.
TCGGAGCACAGCCGAAGGGGAGTCATGCATGGCGACTACATGAGGGGCGTGTTGAATAAAGATAGGAAGCTTAGAAGTAGGATATTTGGAGAGCTCCTTTGATACCCGGTCTTCATCTCCCACCAGAATCACCTTTACCCCGTGATCTCTTGCTGCCAGGAACGCCCCTTCGACCACGGCCTGGGGAGCAAAATCGCCTCCCATGGCATCGACAGCAATCTTCATCTTCCTTTTACCTCTATTCCTCTTCTACTTTTATAACCTCTCTCCCTTTATAGGTCCCGCAATGAGGACAAACATGGTGAGGAAGAACAGGTTCTCGACACTGTGGACAGAGGGTATAGGTCGGAGGTTTGAGTTTGTCATGTGTTCGTCTTTTATCCCTTCGGGAGGGGGAATGCCTGCGTTTTGGGACACCCATGGGTGATTTCCTTTCTTATTATATTTAGTGATTCAGTTTTAATTTCTGAAGGGCTGAAAATGGAGAATTCCACTCTTCATGCAAACAGCCACAGGAGGAGAGATTGAGATTTTTCCCGCATACAGGGCAGAGTCCCTTACAGGTTTCCATACAGAGAGGTTTCATAGGAATCTCTAAAAACACCTGTTCACAGGCAATCTCCGAGAGGTGGATTTCTCCCCCTTCAAAAAAATCCAACTCCATCTCTTCACCTGAAAGTTCTTTCTCTTCTGAGAAGAGAATTCCCTTCAAGGGATGGAGGCTCAGATCAAAGCTTGCTCTGATCGGATAGAGAAAATCGGTCAGGCATCTCACACACTGGAGCCGAAGAAGCGTCTGGATATGGCCTTTAACGAGAATGATCTGTCCTGCCTTTCTAAGATTTGCCTCCGATTGAAGAGACTCTTCAAAACTAAAATCGATATGGGAAAGGGACTTCAGATAGGCGGAAAGGCTGAGGGGTTCCTCCTTCCAGCTCAGGGTGATTCCATCGTCAGGAATATCATCGATCTTTAATGTAAACATGGTGAAGATCCTTTCTGATAAATTAAAGAATTTAATATAAAAAAATTTTTCTATTTGTCAAGAGATATCCAATGTTAACCGATCAATCCCCTACTCTGCAAGGGATCACCTTCTCCTCTTTTGTTGGGAACAGAAGTTTGGGAGCAGTTGAAGATGATTTAAAATTAGAAGGGACCGTTCATCAGTAGGGGAGCTTGGAGCTCTTAAAGAATTTTAAAATAGAATCGATGGACTCCTCTTTTTTCTTGCATTTCACAAGAGCTTCCATTTCAAGAAGATCAAAGCTTGAAAAGCCCTTCGGGTCAATCTCAATTCCATAATGACTCTTGAGATGTTTTGAAAGATAATTACATAAGGCGATATCATATTGTTGAAATTCTGGATCCTGAACCCCCTTAAAATATTTTCCTTCGTATTTTAAAAATTCAGTGGGGAGCTTTCTATCTTTTGAAAAACCTGGTGAAGAAAGAAGGACAAAGAAGATACAGCCAAGAAGGAAAACCTTATAAAATCTCATAAGTTTTACCTAAATTGAGCGAT
>CALIBK010000049.1 GCA_938045955.1 uncultured bacterium
CATCTCTTCGATCAAACTGATTTGCCAGAGGATCTCCTGCCGTTTTTGTCTAAGCTTTTGAAGGATGGACATGGGTAACCCCCCCTTATTAATTGTAGTATTAATACTACAAATATAATAGAAAAAATCCTCTTTGTCAATCAAATAATTTTTATTGAAATATCTATGACTTAAAATTAAGTTAAAAGTGATAGACGGTCAGTTTTCCCCTCTCTTGACTTAACAAAATATTGTGCTAAGCTAAAAGTTAGTATCAATATTTAGTGCTCTGGAGGAAAAAAATGAGTTTAGCCCCCCTTACTTCGAATGCCTTAGCCGTACTTGAGAAGCGATATCTCAAAAGAGATCTTCAAGGAAATATCATTGAAACACCGGAGGAACTTTTTTGGCGGGTCGCAAAGAATATTGCCTCTGCGGACCAAATTTATGATCCGGATGTGGATCTTTCCTCTATCGAAGAGGACTTTTTTCATCTAATGGCCTCCCTCGATTTCCTCCCAAACTCTCCAACCCTTATGAATGCGGGTCGAGAGCTTCAGCAACTCTCTGCCTGTTTTGTCCTTCCCGTTGGAGATTCCATGGAAGAGATCTTTGATGCCGTCAAACACATGGCCCTGATTCAGAAGAGTGGAGGGGGAACAGGATTCTCCTTTTCAAGGCTCAGGCCTAAAAATGATGTTGTAGGATCCACCAAAGGAGTCTCCAGCGGTCCGGTCTCTTTTATGAGTGTCTTTGATACAGCGACCGAAACGATCAAACAGGGGGGAACCCGCAGGGGAGCCAATATGGGAATCCTTCGGGTGGATCATCCGGATATTCTCGAGTTTATCCAATGTAAAGACAAGGACCATCGATTCAGCAATTTTAATATCTCAGTGGCTGCAACCGATGAGTTTATGGAAGCGGTTGGAAAAGGAAAGGAATATCCTCTTCGAAATCCAAGGACTAAAGAAATCGTAGGCTATCTTCCTGCTCGAGAAGTTTTTGAGAAGATGGTCTACTATGCCTGGAAGAATGGAGATCCAGGGATTATCTTCATCGATCGGATTAACCGGGACAATCCCACTCCCCAATTAGGAGAGATCGAGAGCACAAACCCCTGTGGAGAGCAACCCTTACTACCTTACGAATCCTGTAACCTTGGCTCTATCAATCTCTCTCATATGGCAAAAAATGGTGGAATTGATTGGGGAAAATTGGGTTCAGTGACAGAGAGGGCGGTTCATTTCCTGGATAATGTCATTGATATGAATCGCTATACCCTTCCTCAGATCGAGGAAATGACGAAGGGGAATCGAAAGATAGGTCTTGGAGTCATGGGGTTTGCAGACCTTCTTATCCAACTGGGGATTCCTTATAACCATCCGATGGCTTTCGAACTGGGCGAACGAATCATGGCATTTATTCAGGAGAGAGGTCGCGAGGCCTCCTATCGATTAGCTCTTAAAAAAGGCTCCTTTCCCAATTTTGAGAGAAGCACTTTAAAAGGAAAATGGGAGGCAATGAGAAACGCTACCATCACCACCATTGCTCCTGCCGGAACTATCTCCATTATTGCAGGGACTTCTTCAGGAATTGAACCTCTTTTTGCCCTTGTATTTGTCAGACATGTCCTCGATGGGAAGAGGCTTTTAGAAATCAACCCATTTTTTGAGCAGGTGGCTAAAGCTGAAGGATTCTATTCAGAAAGTTTGATGAAGAAGATTCTTGAGACAGGTTCATTAAAAGATCTTCCGGAAGTGCCTGAGAAAGTGAAGCGACTCTTTGTCACAGCCCATGAAATCTCGCCAGAAGATCATATTCGAATGCAGGCCTCCTTCCAGAAATATACGGATAATGCTGTCTCTAAGACGGTTAACTTCCCCCATGAAGCCACCGTGGATGATGTCGCAAAGGTCTACCTTCTGGCCTATGAATTGGGATGTAAGGGAGTAACCATCTATCGAGATCGAAGCAAAGAAGAACAAGTTCTCTACAAGGGGATCGCCACAAAGGAAGAAGAAAGGATGGAGGCTCATAAAATGGAACGAAGACCTCGGGCTCGTGGAGACGTAATGCACGGCTCGACTCGAAAAATAAAAACGGGTTGTGGAAATCTCTACGTTACGGTAAATGAGGACGAGGAGGGAAGGCTTTTTGAAATCTTCAATCAAATTGGGAAAGCCGGGGGTTGTGCGGCTTCCCAATCCGAAGCCATTGGTCGTCTGGTCTCTCTGGCTCTCCGTTCGGGGATTGAGGCAACGGAGATTGTTCGACAGCTCAAAGGGATCAGTTGTCATATGCCAGTCTGGTCCCAGGAAGGAAGAATTCTCTCCTGTTCTGATGCCATCGCGAAGGCGATTGAATGGCATCTTCGAGAGAAACAAAGGGCTAAGGTTGAAGTTAAGCAAGAGAGGAGGGATCATCATAGGAGCATCCCTCCTCCGCTCATAGAAGAGAAAATCTCTCTATCTATCAAATGGAATCCAATTCTTCAGAGGGGGGCATGCCCTGAATGTGGGGGCCCTCTTCTCTTCGAAGAAGGATGCGTGAAGTGTCTCTGCGGCTATTCCGATTGTGGATGATGAGGAAGGAAGATCAACAATTCTCATTAAACATACTTACTGGTAAGACCTCCATCGACAATGAGTTCGATGCCAGTTATATATTTGGCCTCGTCAGAGGCTAAGAATAAAGCTGCATAAGCCACATCCCAGGCCTCTCCCATCTTCCCCATTGGACATTGCCGATTTCTGGCCTCTACCATTTTTTCTATCTCCCCGCCTCCATACACATTTTTAAGCGATTCGTGGACCAGGGGCGTGTTCATAAGACCCGGAAGAATACAGTTGGCCCGTATATTTTTATTAGCATATTGCAAGGCAATCGCTCGAGTCAAACCAAGAACTCCCGCTTTGCTTGCGTAATAAGTAACATAAGGTATTCCTGTATACCGAATGGCAGCAACGGAAGAAATATTAATAATCACCCCTCCCCCCTGCTTCTCCATATATGGTAAGGTATACTTGCAAGTCAGAAACATACTTTTCAGGTTTATGGCCATGACTCGATCCCAGGTTTCTTCACTGATTTCTTCCACGCCACCGAGGACAACGATTCCTACATTGTTGTGGAGGATATCAATCCGACCATAGACCTTGATACATTGATCTACCATAGCTTGAACTTCTTCAGATTTGGAAACATCCACCTTCATCACCCTACACTCCCCGCCTTCCTGATCGATGATCGATTTAGTCTCTTCCACAGCCTCGGGGTTAATATCCACAGCGAAAATCCTCGCTCCTTCTCGAGCAAAGAGAACAGCTGTTGCTTTTCCATTTCCCCACCCCGGACCGACAGACCCAGCTCCTGTGACAAGAGCAACTTTATTCTTTAAACGCTCTCCCATTCTTATGTCCCTCCAAGGGTCACTCGCGGCAACCATAGGATAATCTCCGGGAAAAGGACACATAGAACGAGGCCCACGATTTGCAGGATGACAAAAGGAATGACCCCACGGTAAATATCCAATGTCGTAATCTCAGGAGGAGAGGCTCCTTTCACAAAAAAGATCGCATAGGCAAAAGGAGGCGTTAGGAAAGACATCTGAAGATTAACGCAAACAAGCAAAGCAAACCACAATTGATTAAAACCCAAGGCATCCACGACAGGAAGAAAAATAGGAACAAGGATATAGAGTAATCCCTGCCAGGAGATGAAGAACCCCCCAATAAAAAGGAGAGTCATCATGATGGCTAAGACAAACCACCTCCCCAAGGGAAGCCCGATTAATGTATCTTTTATAAGGGTTCCCCCTCCCAGATAAAGAAAAACCACATTAAATATTCCTGCCCCAAAGATGATGAAAAAAACCATCGAAGTAACAATAAGAGTGGAATGAGCGGCTTCTTTGAGATAGGCAAATGTTAATTTACGGTAGATCAAGGCCAGGATCAATGCACAGAAAGCCCCTACCCCTGAGGCCTCTGTGGGCGAAGCGACCCCACCCAGAATGGATCCCAGCACCGCCACAATGAGAAAAGCGGCAGGAAGCATATAGAATGCTGTATTTTTAAAAAGTTTAAGATTGATCGGTGGACGCTCCTCGGGAGAGATCGCCGGGGCGGTTTCGGGCAGAAGCCACGATCGAATAATAATATAGGCAAGGTATAAAGCTGAAAGAAGAAGTCCAGGGAAAAGGGCTGCAGCAAACAGTTTTGCTACCGATAGATTTGCCATAGGACCATACATGACTAACATGACGCTTGGGGGGATAAGAATACCCAGACTTCCTCCCGCACAAACGACTCCCGTGGCTAATCCTTTATCGTATTTTCTCTTTAACATGGATGGAATCGCAAGGAGAGTCATCGTCGTCACGGTGGCAGCGATGACCCCTGTGCATGCAGCAAAAATGGTGCAGGTGACAATGGTCGCAATGGCAAGACCTCCCCTTACCGGACCAAAAAGTTCGTAAAGACTTTGATATACCTTTTCAGCAATACCGGTCTTCTCAAGCAATGTTCCCATAAACACAAAAAGAGGAACAGCTATAAGAATCTCACTTTCCATCACATCAAAAATCTGAAGCATGGCCATGGGAAGAATGGCTAAGCCTTGGTAGATCAGACCAAATACGATCCCAATAAAAATCAAAGCAAACGCCAGGTGAATGCCCCCTATGACCATAGCCAGTAGGAGTCCAAACATAAAAATGGCTGCCATCTGTTCTGAACTCATTGTTCTTTCCTCGTTTTGATCGCTGAAATGGTACGAATTAAATCTACAAAACTTTGAAGACCGACCAGAAAGAAGGCCACAGGGATCACCGTCTTGCTTGGACCTGAAGGGAAAAACCAGTTCGTCGTTGAAAGTTTCTCTCCTGTCATCCACGCTTCCCTGGCAAACCTGATCCCGGCCCAGGTGAGGAGGATCATCGTTGAGAAAATGATAAAGGTATAAATGATTGCATCGAAAATGAGTTTTCCTCTCGGGGAAAGGACATTATAAACAATATCAATCCTTACATGAGCTTTTTTGAGAAGGGTATAGGCCCCGCCTAACATAAACTGGGCACTATAAAGCATCCATAAAGTGTCATATCCCCATCCCGTTGGGGCATTAAAAAAATGTCTCATAATAACTTCATAAACCACGATGAAGGTTAAGGGGATAATGATCCATGCTGAGATCAATCCCACCTTTTCATTGATTTTATCCACCCATTTCACCAATTTCATAGGATACTCCTGAATGTGTTTCCCCATCCCTCCCGAGAATAGAGAGGGATGAGGAAAAAAAAGATTTAATCAAATTTTGTTAAGTCATAATAGGGCTTATATTTTTGGATGAATTCCCTCTGAGATTTCCAAACCTTTGCAAAGTAAGGGTCTTTCTTTGATTTTTCATCCAGGATCTGCATGGTCAATTCCCGAGTCTTTTCCTGATCTTTTAGTGAAAGCTTTGTCGTCACCACCCCATAATCCCGAATCTTTTTATCAAATTCGATCGTCTGGATCCACCACTTCGTATATCCATCGAAGGTTGCAGCCATCGCCGCACTTTCCACAATGCCCTTGAGGTCCGCTGGAAGATCTTTCCAAGATTTTGTTTTAATCATTAGCTGGAAGATATTGTTAGACATATGGACGGGGGGACCAAAACGATATTTACAGACCTCATGAAGACCAAGGGTGTAGTCTGCAGAGGCTTCTAAAAATTCTGCTCCGTCGATAACCCCTCGTTGAAGTGCGGGAATCACTTCTCCTGCTGCCAATAAGACCACAGAGGCCCCTAACTTTTCCCAAAGCTCCATACTCAGACCTGCGGCTCTGATTTTCATTCCTTTAATATCGGCTAATGTTTTCACAGGTTTTTTTGACCATACCTCTTCGGGAGGGGTCAATCCTAAAGGAAATACGACAACTTCTTCTTTGTACATCTCCTGGGCCAACTCTTTCCCTCCCCCCGCATACATCCAGATGATCAGGTCATTAAATTCCAGCACGCCTCCGGGTAGGGTATAAAAAAGATCTCCTGCCGGGTACTTTCCCTTCTGCCAGGCCGGGGTATTGAGTCCAAAATCAAGAAGTCCATCCTTTACAGCATCATAAATCTTTGTGGGAGGAACAATCGTCCCTGCATCATGAAGTTCGATCATTAATTTTCCGCCACTCATTTTCTCTACATATTCTTTCCAAAGAGCAATGGTGAGTTTCCCCAGAGGGTTATTCAAAGGGAAGCAACTCTGACCTTTCCATTTGATCTGCTGGGCCTGTGTTTGTCCCGGGTGGATAATAAAACTCATAGCTATGATAAAAATAATTGGAATTGTAATAAATCTCTTCATCTCCGTCCTCCTTTCAATTTTCTTCTTTGTTTTATGACTTCTCCTACTTCAATACTTCTCTTCTTTAAGTCTAATTCTTTGATCCATCACCTCCTTTTTTCTCAGACTCTATCGGCATGCCTTAATCAAACACGACTGCTCCTTTGATAAATCCCATAGGGGGCTTTTCGGTTTCAACTAAGGCCCGTTCTAAATCCGTGAGTTGATAATGATAGTTATTAATCTTATGAAATGGATATTTCCCGGAATTAATCAGACGCATCGCATCAGCGACATTCCCAGCCTGTCCTTTCCCACAAACAATGGTGATGTCTCGCCAGACAAGTTCATCAAAAACGATCGAGGTTGATTTTCCACCTGATAATCCAATAGAAACGACCCGTCCAGAGGGACGGACCAATCGAACCGCGGTCTGAATGGCTTCAGGAACACCTGAAGTTTCTATGACTACATGAGGTGGTCCTCCTATTAATTCTGGGACAATCTGAATCGGATCCTGGCGATCCACTTCCACAATGTAATCAACCCCCATTTCCTTCGCGAGCTCTAAACGAGAGGCATCCGAGGATAACCCGAGCATCACAATGGGACTGGCCCCCGCCTCACGCGCTGCAGCAAGGGTGCATAAACCCTGAGAACCTGCCCCACTGATGACTAAACTCTCTCCAAAACTCAGCTGTCCCAAAGTTTTCACCCATCGCACCCCGTTTCCCACAACAGAAGAAAGACTTCCTGCCAGGTCCGAAGTATTTGGTGAGAGCTTATGGAGAATCGTTCCTTCAACCAGATAAACATACTCCGAATACCCCCCAAGAAGATAAGGAGGAATCTTACAAGAAAGGGAAATCCCATAAAGCCCCACCGAGGGGCAATTATGATAATGATAGTTAGTTCGACACCATTCACAGTGCCCACAGGGGATATAGGGTTCTGGAGTCACTCGATCTCCAACTTTCACAGAATGCTTTTTCGCTGCTTGGGGTCCAATCTCAACGATTTCCCCGGTAAACTCGTGTCCCATAATTACTGGATAGCGAGCGAAAGCGACCTGGCCATGAAACACCTTCACATCCGTCGAGCATACAGAAGTGACTCTTGTCTTGATTAATATTTCTTCCGGGGCGGGAGATTTTAGATCAAATTCTTGTATCTCGAGCCTTCCGGGTTCAACCAAGACCATGGCTTTAGCTTTCAGGATTCTCCTCCTGTTTAATTTCGAGACAAAACTCTCTTTACTCCTTGAATAATATCTTCTTCATCTGGAATCACAGCCTTTTCCAGAGGCTCTGAATAGGGAATGGGAACATCCATCGCAGCCACCCTCTCGACAGGTGCATCAAGATAATCAAAAGCCTCTTCCTGAATACGACAGGCGATCTCTGCTCCAATCCCGTTCCTCCGACATCCTTCGTGAACGATGAGAGCCCGGTTGGTTTTACGAACGGACTGAAGGATTGTCTCAAGATCTAAAGGATAAAGAGTCCTGAGATCAACGACTTCTACATCGACCCCTTCCTTTTCAAGTTGTTGAGCAGCCCTGAGAGTCTTCCATACCATATACGAAAAGGTGATAATCGTAACCTCTCTCCCTTTCTTTTTGATTTCTGCTTGACCTAACGGGATAATATATTCCTCCTCAGGAACATATCCTTTGGTCGCATAAAGGAGTTTGTGCTCGATGAAAATTACAGGGTTATCATCATGGATCGAGGCTTTCAGTAATCCTCTTGCATCATAGGGAGTCGAAGGCATGACCACCTTTAATCCCGGAATATGGAAAAACAAAGCTTCCAGACTCTGAGAATGCTGAGCCGCATTCCCTCTTCCCCCTCCACATTGAGTCCTGATGACCAATGGAATCTTCATCTTCCCTCCCGACATATACCGAATTTTAGCTACCTGATTTACAATCTGGTCCATTGCACAGGTGGTAAAATCAATATACATTATTTCTGCGATGGTTCTAATCCCGGTCATCGCTGCACCCAAGGCAGACCCAATGATCGCTGATTCTGAGATGGGGGTATTACGAACTCGATAGGGTCCAAATTCTTCAAGCAACCCTTTGGTCACCCCGAAGATCCCTCCATATCGGCCGATATCCTCTCCGATCAGCATGACCAGCGGATCCTTTTGCATCTCCTCTCGAAGGGTCATCCGAAGAGATTCTACAAAACTCACCTCCGGCACAGTCTCTCCTTCTCCTTGCCCCCATTAAATGAGAAGCACAAATCGTTAATAGAATAGATCTTGGGTGGCCTCCTCAGGCAACGGGAAAGGACTCTCCATAGCAAATTGAACCGCCTCTTCGATAGAAGTCTTTACCTTGGCTAAAATCCCTTTTTCGGTTTCTTCTGTAAGAATCTTTTCCCGAAAAAGATATTCTCTAAATCGTTTAATTGGACATCGCCCCATCCACTCCTCCATCTCCTCTCGTGAGCGGTATGTAATTCCTCTACCCGGGTCTCCGGTGAAATGTCCAAAAAAACGATATGTCACACAATCAAGGAGGGTGGGACCCTTCCCCGTTCTTGCTCTTTCCACTGCCTCTTTCATTTGCTTGTAAACTTCGATCACATCATTTCCATCGATGGTCATTCCAGGGATTCCATAGGCAAGGGCTCGATCTGAAATACGAGAAACCGAAATGGCCTCGCGGATTGGGGTGGAAAGGGCATATTGATTATTTTCACACACAAAGATGACCGGTAATTTCCAGATCGCCGCCATATTCAGGCTCTCATGAAAAGTTCCTTGGTTGACTGCACCATCTCCAAAGAAACAGGCTACCACCTGATCCGTCCCTCGAATCTGAATGCTTATGCCCGCTCCGACAGCAATAGGAAGCCCAGCTCCTACGATACCGTTGGCCCCTAAATTTCCACCTTCGAAATCCGCAATGTGCATCGATCCTCCCTTCCCTTTACAATAGCCGGTCGATTTTCCAAGCAGTTCGGCCATCATTCTCTTAAGGTCAGCTCCTTTAGCAATACAGTTTCCATGCCCTCGATGAGTATTCACCATATAGTCCTCTCGACGGAGTGGAGAACAGACTCCGACGGAAACCGCCTCCTGTCCGATGCAGGGGTGGATGTTTCCCCGAATGAGATTGTGCTCGAATAACTCGATCGCCCTCTCTTCAAAACTCCGAATCGTGATCATCTGTTCGTACATTTTAAGATGAAGAGTTGGATCGATTGAGTGAACCATTTAATTCATTTCCTTTCCCAATATCTTATAAATACTCTTTATCAGAGACTCTTTTCCGGGAATAACAAACCTTTCCAAGGGAGGACTGAACGGGATGGGAACTCGATAGGCTCCTACCCGCAAAATGGGAGCATCCAGTTCATCGAAGAGTTCTTCCTGGATGCGAGCAGAAATCTCGGCTCCAAATCCACAGGTAACACAGGCCTCATGGGCGATGAGGACTCGATGGGTTTTAGTTACACTTTCGGCGATGCTCTCCCAATCCATAGGCCATAGAGTTCGGAGGTCTAACACCTCCACATCGATTCCCTCTTTTTCTAACTCCTTGGCTGCCTCAAGGGCATGAAGAACCATAATGGAGTAGGCGATGAGGGTAACATCCTTCCCTTTTCGTTTGATCTCTGCCTTTCCGAGCGGGATAAGATACTCTTCCGCAGGAACTGGACCTTTACTGGAAAATATCTTTTTATGCATGAAGAAGATGATTGGATCATCGCTTCGAATCGATGCCTTGATTAAGCCCTTTACATCGTAGGGAAAACAAGGAGAGACGACTTTCAATCCAGGGGTATGAATGAACCAGGCCTCCAAAGATTGGGAGTGATGAGCGGCTGCAGAGAGTCCAGCCCCATCCGGGGCCCAGATGACCAAGGGGATCTTGGCTTGTCCACCAAACATATATCTGATTTTTGCAACCTGATTAACAATCTCATCCATGGCACATGTCGTAAAGTCGGCGAAGTGGAGATCGACGAAAGGTCTCATCCCTGTGAGGGCTGCACCAAGACCTGCACCCACGATGGCCGTCTCCGAGATAGGAGTATCAATAACCCTTCCGGGAAAGGCTTGGGGGAGTCCGATAAACTGTCCGAAGATCCCCCCATGGGCCACCAGATCTTCTCCAATGATAAAGACTGATGGATCCCTGATCATCTCTTCTCTTAAGGCCTCGGCCATCGCTTCTGTATTTGTCAATTCACGAAGGTTCATGCCAGACTCCTTTGAAAAAGGGGATCCACATCTTCTGCATAAAGGTCCCTCAGTGCCTCCATGGGTTGGGGATAGGGGCTCTTCTCAGCAAAACGAATCGCATCCGTTAATTCTGAATCGATCGCCTGCCAAATTTGTCGATCCATCTCCTCATTGAGAATCTTTTCATTTTTTAGGAATTCTTGGAATCGTTTAATAGGATCCTTTTCCAGGAAGTTTTCTACCTCTTCTTTCGTTCGATATCGCTGTGGATCTCCTTCAAAATGACCCCGGAGGCGATAAGTCCGATTCTCTATTAGGGTAGGCCCCTCCCCTTTTCTTGCTCTCTCGACAGCCTCAAGGGCCGCCTCTCTGACCTCAAGGATATCATTCCCATCCACACTTCTCCCTGGGATTCCATAGGCGATACTTCGTTGAGCCACACTCTTTACGGAGGTGGAATAGTGAAACGATGTCGTGGATGCAAATTGATTGTTCTCACAAACAAAGAGAATGGGTAATTTCCAGATAGAGGCCATGTTCAGGGCTTCATGAAAAGGACCCCGATTTGAAGCCCCATCTCCAAAAAAGCAGACTGCGACTTGATCGGTTCCTCTCAATTTAATGGAGAGGCCTGCTCCCACAATAATCGGAAAACCCCCTGCTACAACTCCGTTAGCGCCCAAAATACCAAGAGAAAAATCTGCGATATGCATCGAACCTCCTTTCCCCTTGCAATATCCAGTGCTTCGACCCATCAATTCAGCAAACATCCTTTTTACATCTCCACCTTTAGCAATGACATGACCATGGCCACGATGGGTCGTCGTAATGTAATCCTCTGGACGAAGGGTCGAGCATACGCCGACGGAGGAAGCCTCCTGTCCAATGGAGAGATGGATAAAACCAGGAATTTTACCAGCAGCGAAAAGCTCTCCCGTTAAGGTCTCAAACCTTCTTATCTTCACCATCATCCGATAAAGCTCAAGCCATATTTGATGATCCTCTTTCATAAGCCCCCCTGAACGTAAAAATTTCTTTTAAAAGATGACCTCTTCAAATGAGTAGTAAAGCAGGATCTTCAATAAGCCTCTTCACTTGATTTAAAAATTTAGCAGCTGTGGCCCCATCGACAATTCGATGATCCGAAGAGAGTGTGAGCCATGCCATAGGTTTCACTGAGATCTCCTTCCCTTGAACTACCGGCTTTTCCACTGTTCTCCCAATCCCTAAAATGCAACATTGGGGAGGGTTGATAATAGGACTAAACTTATCGATTCCAAGCATTCCCATGTTGGAAAGAGTAAAGGTCCCTCCCTCCACATCCTCCAAGGAGAGTTTCCCTTCTCGGGCCCTTTGAGTCAAGTCCCTCAAGGAAAGGGAAATCTCTGTAAGAGATTTCTTATCAGCTTGATGAATCACAGGAACGATCAACCCATCCTCCAGGGCAATCGCCACCCCAATATTAATCTCTCCCATCAGATGGATCTGATCTCCTTCAAAACGGGAATTCATGATCGGGTGGTCACGCAGAGCAGAGGCCGAAATTTTAACCAGGAGGTCTGTCATTGTGAGTCTCACCCCCGTTCGTTTTTCGATCTCCTCCCTCAAACGTTCTCTTAAATCTTGAAGAGCGGTCATCTCTACTTCCAGAGAGAGATAAAAATGGGGAGCGTTCTGGAAACTCTCTGTCATTCTCTTCGCAATGATTTTACGAATTCCTTTTAGAGGGATGACCTTCCCAGCAGGAATTTCGATGGGAGATGGAGGGGGGACCTCTTCGAGCTTTAGATGTTCAATCGCCTGAAGGACATCCCTCTGAATAATTCGCCCCTTAGGCCCTGATCCCTGAAGGGTGCTTAAATCTATTCCCTTCTCTTTAGCAATCTTTTTGGCCAAGGGAGAGGCAAAGATTCTTTTCGGGATCTCCTCTCTCTTCTCCCCTTGAAAAACAGGGCGGGAAGGTGACGCCTCTTGAATTGCAGGAATGATTCCCTCCATCTCTGTAATGACTTCCCCCTCTTCTGCAATGATCGCGATAGGGGTTGCTACCGGAACGACCTCTCCTTCGTGATGAAGGATTTTCCGTAAAATTCCTGTTGCGGGAGATTCATATTGAAAATTGATCTTCTCCGTAATAATTTCCACCAGGGGTTCTCCCTTCTGGACTCGATCTCCCTCCTTTTTCAGCCATCGTTCAATCGTTCCTTCGGTCATGGTTAAACCAAGCTTAGGCATAATCACAGTCGTAGCCATTTTACACCCCTTTACCCCTTCATCATATGGATGGCCTCTCCATAGGTGTCCAAAGCTCCCTCAAAGAAAGCTTCTGAAAAAGTAGGATGAGCAAAGACAAGCTCTTTGATCTCTTCCACTCCAATCTCATACTTCATGGCCATGGCCCCCAAATGAATCAGTTCGGTAGCCATCGGGCCCAGAATATGAACCCCTAAGACCTCCCCGTACTTTTTTTCAGAGATGATTTTTACCATCCCTTCTTGGGCTCCTTCGGCAATCGATCGACCGCAGGCCATAAAAGGGAATTTCCCCACCTCGACTTCGCCATACTCTCTCACCGCTTCTTCTTCCGTAAGGCCGATCGAGGAAGCCTCAGGGTTTCCATATAAACAAATCGGGATCGCCCGATAATTTACCTCGGATTTTTTACCTAAAATATTTTCAACCGCTATTCTTCCCTCATAGAATGCCTTATGGGCATAAAATCCTTTTCCCACCACATCTCCAACCGCATAAATATTGGGGGTAGAGGTCTTCATCGAGAGATCCACAGAAATGAATCCTTTACTTCGAGCCACCGAGGCTTTTTCTAATCCAAGTCCCTCTGTATCCCCTCTTCTTTCAGCCACAATTAGAACTTTTTGTATTTCCACCCTCTCTTTATTCCCTTTTTGAATCAAAGTGAGTTGAATAGACTTATTTTTTTCATCGATTTCTGATGCAAGGACTTCTGTCTCGGTCAATACCCTGACCTTGTTTTTAGTTAGAAGCCCTTTATAACGAATGGAGATTTCTCGATCCATCGTGGAAAGGATCCGATTCTCCTTCTCGATGAGAGTCACTTCTGTTCCGAAACTTTTAAAGAAAGTAGCAAATTCAACCCCTCTCCTCCCTCCCCCAATGATGGCCAGAGAGGAGGGGATCTCCTCCATCCTGAGGACATCGTCACTGTCGATTACCCATTGTCCATCCCGTTTTATCGTGTTTATTTCTGCTGGGATAGCCCCTGAAGCGATCAAGATCCATTGAGCTTCCAATTTTTCTATGATTTTCCCCTCTTTTTTGATAAGGACTTCCCGAGGGTGAGAAAAGGAGGCTTCCCCTCGAAAGAGTGTTATTCGATCGCGTCTCAAAAGATTCTCGAGACCGGAAACGACCTGGCGAATCGCCTGATCTTTCTTCTCCATCGTTTTTTTGAAATAGGAAAGGATCTCTTCTTGAGGTTTCAGGAATCCCGATGGATTCATACGAACCAGGAAAGAAGCTTCGTGTAGCAATGTCTTCGTAGGGATACACCCACGATTGAGACATGTTCCCCCCAGATCCTTTTTCTCAATCAGGGCCACAGAGAGGCCTCTCTGTGCCGAAAGGATCGCAGGCCAATATCCTCCAGGACCACTTCCAATAATAATTAAATCGAATGTTTTACTCTCAGAACTCATGGCGGATGAACACCCTTCAAAAATTCATTTAGGAGTGAATAGGATACAGAGTCCAACCCCCTCTCTTTTCCCCACACCCTCCCCTCGATGAGGAATAGAGGCATTGAAATAGGCTGTATCTCCTTCATTGAGAATGAATTGTTTATCACCATAGATCAGTTTAATTTTACCCTGAAGCACAAATACCATCTCTTCTCCTTCGTGATCGAAAAGCCGGCGGGAATGGGTATCGGGGGGATATTTGATGATGAAAGGCTCCATCATTTTTCTTCTTTTCTTAAACGCAAGGGACTCATAGGAAAAACCAATATCGGAGCCAGGGCCTACAATCTTTTTCCTTTCTCGTTTTCTTACAATCACTATATTTTGATTTTCTTCCTCTCCCACATCAAAAAGGGCGGTAATATTCACACCCAGGGCTGTGGCGATTTTTGAAAGGTTTGCAATGGATGGGGTCGTCTGGCAGTTTTCAATCTTTGAGATGAAAGCCTTTGTGACCCCAATCTTTTGAGCCAGGGCTTCCTGAGTCATTCTTCGTTGTTGCCGAAGGTGACGAATCATTCTGGCGAGTTTAAATTCGATCATTTGTTAACTAAAGATTAACAAGTTGAATGAAAATTACCATAATCAAAGAAAATGTCAATAGAAATTTTTTGTGGAGATAACCGATCCCTCGTAGGGACAATACCCCTGTCAGGCCAAAATGATTTCAACCATTCATTGAGGCATTACCTGGGGAATTTCCTGTTCCTGATCGGGGATTAACTCTGAAAGGAAAATGGGAATATTAAAAAGGGAGGAGTTCTATAAGGGAATTGAATAGATGGCCGAGGGGTTGATGGTTCAGGAGATCGAGAATCAGGCTTCCTATAAAGACAATACATAAAAGGATAAGAAAGCCGAAAAGAATCAGATCATGGTAATAATAGAATTTTCCGACCCATCGGGCAGTTCGATCAAAAAGGGTTCCCTTATAGAATTTCCTCACACGTTTTCCTTTTGAATAATAAAGGGTATCAATCCCGGAAAAGAGGAGAAGAAGCCTCGATCCAAAATAAAAGATAAAAATCAAACCAGAAATGGCGATATTAAATGGAAGAAAAACACCCATCAAGGTAAGAAGGCAATAGGTGAGAAGACCGTAAAGAACCCCTCCGATTAAGGCCAGGACCACTCGATTGGGAAGATGATTTAAAAAGGTCATTCCCGATGAAATTTCATTTTATAATGAGCGAGGTTCGCGAGAGCTTTGGCAGCCCTCTCCGGAGTCTGAAAGTTTGGAGCCCCTGAAGCTTCAAGCCTCTGGATCTCTTCGTCCCAGATCCCCCCGGGAGCGGAAATGCAGCAAAGGATCGGTTTTCTTCTCTCGATTTGGGTGAGGGAATCTGCCAGAATTCCAACAGCCGACCGATTTGCCGAAGCAAACATGATACAGAGGAGAATGGCATCTATTCCCTGGTCCTCTAATACTGCCTCGACGATCCCCTGGATGGCATTGGAATCATACCAGGCAGGTCCCATATCCACGGGATTGGTGCGAATGGCAAGGGGAGGAAGCAGGGCATTGATCTTCTTCTGGGTCTCCGAAGAGAATGGGGGAATGGAAAGACCTTCTCTCTCACACACATCACAGGCTGCCATCCCGGGGCCAGCCTGACCGGAGAGCACCGCCACACGATTCCCTTTGGGCAACAAAGAAAGGGAAAAGGCCTTTGCCGTATCGAGAAGCTCTTCTGAGCTTTGGACGCTGAAAATACCCGCCTGCCGGAAGGCCCCCAGATAGATCTCATAATTCCCGGCAAGGGAGCCTGTATGAAACTGTGAGGCCCGATCACTGGTGGAAGAGATCCCAACCTTATAGGCAAGGATCGGTTTTTTTTGATTCATTCGTTGAGCAACCTCGATCAGTCTTCTGGGCTTATCCACTCCTTCGAGATACATTGTGATGACCTGGGTTTCAGGATCTTCATTAAGGTATTCAAGCATATCCCAGAAATCGACATTACAACGGTTCCCCAGACCGATAATCTTACTCAACCCTAAATTCTCTTTCATCGAAAGAAAGGCCATCAGATGGGACATCCCTCCACTCTGACTCAGAAGACTGATCTTTCCCTTTTTCACCCGGGAAAACTCGGGAGTAAAGGAGGCATTGAGAGGATAATGAAGGTTTACGACTCCAAAAGTATTGGGACCGATAATCTTTATCCCGTACCTTTCGGCAAGTCTTAAAATTTCTTCCTGAAGTTGTTCTCCCTTGCGATCCTCAATCTCTTTAAATCCCGCAGTGATAAGGATCATCGCCTTGATTCCCTTCTCTCCGCACTCCTGGAGAATTTGAGGGACCTGTTCTGCAGGAAGGACAATCACGGCAAGATCGACGAGACCCTGAATTTGGCTTATGGAGGGATAAGTCTTAATTCCTGAAATCTCCTCCTTTCCTGGATTAACCGGGTAAATTGCTCCGGGATACCCACCTTCGATGAGGCTTCTCATCACATGGGATCCCAATTTTGAAGGATTGTCTGAAGCCCCGATGACGGCTACAGCTCTCGGTCTAAAAAGGGCCTCCATCGCCCCCCACTTCCTCTGCATTGATTTCGTATCTCCTTTATTTTTAATCTATCCAAAAAATTTATACTTATGATAACGGAGATAGTGTTCCGATATGAAATTGAGGGGCTTTTTCGCTTTCGGGAATTCTTCATGGAGAGTCCAGAAGATTTCTGAAAGGTTAAGCTCCTCTGCATAGGGATGCTCAGCAGCTAATCTATAAAATTTTCTACCCTCCTTCTCATATTCCTCGGGACTCATTCTGATCCGGCCAAAGATCTGAGGTCGGGGTTGGCCTGAAAAGGGATATCGGGAATCATATTCGGCATAATCTGGAAAGATTCCAAGAATAAATAGGCAGAGATCAGCGATCCTTTTATAGAACCCCAGCCGGTATTCTTTTTCCACCCCCTCACATAAGGTGAGTAAACTATACATATCTAAATCGTTAAATCGAATATTTTCGAAGAGGTGCTCTCCAACCTGGATGGTGAATACATAGGTCTGGACTCGAGTAAAGGAGGAGAGCATATCGGCCAGATATCCTAATAAAGACTCTCTGCTGAGGAGTTCTACAACCCCACGAGTATCAAAGATTGGAATCTTGGTGGTCCCGGTTTTCTCAAGGGTATAGCTTGTCTCTTTAAGATCCCTCAGGACCCTTCGGAGAAGAATCTCAAAGAAAAGGGGAGGAGAGATTCTCAAAAAAGTCTCCTCTTCATCCATCACTCTTCGAAAGACTTTCTCATCTTCGATAAAGGAGATCCTGAATTTTTCGTCCTCCCTAAGGATCTGCTTCAGTTTCGGTTTATCTACTACCCCCGGAGAGACCGTTTCTGTCAAAAAATCCAAATCTTTTTCTGTAAATTTCAGAAACCTCGGTTGAGCCATAACCCCTACCCTCGCTCGAGAACGAGAATCATCTAATCGATTATTATTTTAAATCTTCGAAAGAAGGTTATCAACCGATTATTTGAAAATCCTTTTATGATTACGGGATTTCCTAAAATATATTTGACACCTCGCTTTCATTGGGCTATTAATGAGGAAAAAGGTGAAATCCTTTTGGATCGCTAATATGGAAAAACGATTGGTATCGATTGTTCGATATGAAAAACCCATCGAGTCGGTCCGAAAGGCTGTGGAACTTTCCCGGGGATTAGATCATCTCCCTAATAGAGCAAAGGTGTTCATCAAACCCAATATTGTTTTCTGGACCCGCCATACCCCTTTCCCTAAATGGGGTGTTATTACGACCTCCAGGGTGGTTGAGGATATGGTCCTTCTTCTCAAGGAGAGAGGAATCGATGAAATGACTCTCCTCGAAGGGATTATCACAGTTGATCCCAACGATCGGGAAACTCCAGCTCAAGCTTTTGAACAACTCGGCTACAATGTGCTCAAAAACCGTTACGGGGTGAAAACCCTCAATATTTTTGAACGACCGTTTCGAAAAGTTGATTTCGGAGAAGGGGTCACCCTTAATTTTAACGAAGATGTCTTGGAAGGGGACTTCCTTGTCAACCTTCCTGTCCTTAAAACCCATGCCCAAACTATTGTAAGCCTTGGGATCAAGAACCTTAAGGGGCTGATCGATATTCCATCCCGAAAGAAATGTCACAGTCCAGATCCTCAGAAGGACCTCCATTTCATGATATCCCATTTAGCCAATCGAATCCCTCCTTCCTTTACCCTGATCGATGGAATCTATACCACTGAGCGGGGTCCCTTTTTTGAAGGAAGGATCCGAAGGAGCAATCTCCTGATCGCTTCTTCTGACACTCTTTCTGCAGATATGGTAGGTGCAAGGGTCCTCGGATACGACCCTTCTTCCATCCCCCACCTGGTTTATGCGGCAAAGAGTCATGCCCGTCCTTTAGACTTCTCTGATATTGAAATTGTTGGTGAGAAAATCGATGAAGTGAGTTCCTTCCACGAATATGCCTTCCCTTATACTCAAGACGGAACTCTCCCAAAAGCCTTGGATAAACTGGGAGTGAAGGGACTCTCCTATCCAAAATATGACGAGACGATTTGCACTTACTGTTCCGGGTTTACAACGGTCATTCTTATGGCGATTGCCCATGCCTGGAAGGGAGACCCATGGGGAGAGATAGAGATTCTTACCGGGAAGAAGATGATCCCGAGTCCAGGGAAGGAAAAGACTATCCTGATCGGACAGTGTATGGTCGGGGCCAATCAAAACCACCCAAACATCAAGGAAGTCATTCCTGTCAAAGGTTGTCCCCCCAACCTGAAAGAGGCCTATCAGGCTCTTCAGAAGGTGGGGATTGACGTCAGTCCTCATTTTTTTGAAAATATGGATATGGCAGCCTGGTATTTTCTGAAGAGATATGAGGGAAAACCGGAGTTTGACGACTCTTTCTTCAGAATTTCTTAATGACACTCATTATTCCATATTCATGACCTAAAGGGAGAATTATCCATGCGAAATGAAACCCTTCTCACTTATTTTCAGAGGCATGTAAAAGAGCGCCCCCATAAGGTTGCGTTAAGAGAAAAAGAGTATGGAATCTGGCGAGACATTACATGGGCTGAGTATGGTGAAAAGGTGAGGCAAGTGGCCATGGGGTTGATCTCCCTGGGCCTTAAGAAAGGAGAACCGGTCTGTATCATCAGTGAGAATCGCCCAGAGTGGGTCTATTCTGACTTCGGGATTATGTCCGCAGGAGGAGTCACGGCAGGAATATATACGACCAATGCAGCCGAACAATGTGGCTATATTGTCCAGAATTCTCAAGCCAGGTTCTATATTGCGGAGAATGAAGAACAGTTCGATAAGACCCTTAAATTCAGGAAGGATACTCCCCATCTCGAAAAGGTCATCGTGATCGACATGGAAGGGTTAAAACGTTATCAGGATCCTCTTCTTATGAGTTTTGAAGAGCTCCTAAAACTTGGAAAAGAGTTTGATGAAAAACATCCTGGACTTTTTGACGAGCGACTGGGTGAGGTGACCCCTGAAGATCTGGCAGTTCTGATCTACACCTCTGGGACCACCGGCCCTCCTAAAGGGGCCATGCTGACCCACCGAAACCTCCTTTTTATGAGTGAGGCCATGGTGGCCGCTAATCCCATCCAGGAGGGAGACGAAACCCTTTCTTTTCTCCCCCTCTGCCATATCTTTGAACAACTCTTCACCGTCCTCATTAATGCTCGCTACGGGACCACTGTGAATTTCATTGAGAATACGGATACCATCATGGACAATATGAAAGAGATCTCCCCTACGGTCACCTATGGAGTTCCCCGGATCTGGGAAAAGTACGCCTCCGGGATTATGATTCGAATGTCGGATGCCACCTGGTTCAAACGAATGGTCTTTAAGGTCTGTATGGGAATCGGAATGAAATATGCCGATTTGAAACTGAATTTCAGACCCGTCCCTCTCTATCTAAAAGTGGCTTACTTAGGAGCCTACTTAGCCGTCTTTCGAAAACTCAAAGAAAGGTTAGGATTCGATCGAGTTCGAATTGCTTACTCTGGTGCGGCTCCTATCTCCCCTGAAGTCCTAAAATTCTTTAACGCTATCGGACTTCCTTTAGTAGAAGGTTACGGCCAGACAGAAGGAACCGGAGTCACAACGGTCAGCCGCAAAGGCTTCTATAAGATTGGGAGAGTCGGTCCACCACTCCCTGGAGTGGAAGTAAAAATCGCCTCCGATGGGGAGATCCTGGTTCGGGGAGAAGGGGTCTTTAAAGGTTATTTTAGAAATCCGGAAGCCACGGCAGAGGCCCTAAAGGATGGGTGGCTCCACTCAGGGGATGTCGGAGAACTGGATGAAGATGGATTTCTAAAGATTACGGACCGGAAAAAGGACCTGATCATCACTGCCGGCGGGAAAAACATCGCTCCTCAGAATATTGAAAATCAACTGAAGTTCAGTCCCTATATCAATGATGCCATTGTGATTGGAGATCGGAGAAAATATCTCGTGGCCTTGATCGCGATTGACGAAGAGAATGTGATCAAATACGCTCAGGATCATAAAATCCAGTTTGGAACCTATGCGAGTTTAACCCAGGCCCCAGAGATTCAACAGCTCATCCAGAAAGAGGTGGATAGGGTTAATCGAGGATTAGCTCAGGTGGAACAGATTAAAAAATTTACGATCATTCCCAAGAAACTTTATGAAGAGGATGGGGAGGTGACCCCCACGATGAAGGTTAAACGAAAATTTATTAACGAAGCCTACAAGGACATTATCGAAGCCATGTACAAAAGTAGTTAAAACCTAAATTGAGCGATTCTTAGTATTATTTAAAGATAACCCTTCTGGATTCCCGTTTTCACGGGAATGACGTTTCCATTTATTGATTGGTAGTTGTCATTCCTGCGGAAGCAGGAATCCAGTATATTTGATTCAATGAATG
>CALIBK010000050.1 GCA_938045955.1 uncultured bacterium
ACAGGATAACCGTGCATCCGGTTAAGGCCTCAAAATCACTGGCATGCCCCACCCTGATCCCAGGAACATCAGTAATAGCATTAAGTCTTTCCATTTCCGAGATAGACTATCAAGAAGTCTAATACGTGTCAATGGTAGAAAGTGGAGGATGAAAAATGATATTCCAGGAGCTTTTTGCCAATCAGGAGGGATAGGAAACGAAAAAAATATTGCGGTAAAAAAAAGTTATGATAAAATTTTAGAAAAGCTTATATAAACCGGACTGATTAAAAAATTGATTTTCAATTAGAACTAATCAATTCAGAAAAATCCGAAGGGAAAGTGAATTCTTTTTTAACCTTCAAAAAAATATTGGATGATCTAAAGAGGAACGACTCTTCCTGCCAAAACAAAAAACTAATCGGTTGGACGTGCACCTATTTACCCTTAGAAATCCTTGAGGCTGCCAATCTCACTCCCTTTCGGATCCTCCCGGAACCAGATACAGAGAAAGCCGATTCTTATCTTGATCCTAACTTCTGCCCCTTTATTAAAGCATCTTTGGAAAAAGCCCTTTCAGGAGAATACCCCTCCCTTTCAGGGATAATTATCCTTAATACCTGTGATGGAATGCGGCGGCTTTTCGATGCATGGCGTTTTTATTGTAAGCCGAGTTTTTCTTATTTCCTTGATCTCCCTCGGGTGATTCGTCCTTCTTCGGTGGCTTTTTTCAAAGAGTCACTAAAGGATTTAATCCATCAACTTGACTTCTATTTCGGACGAAAGATTACGGAAGAAGACCTTCAAATAGCCATTGAAAGATCAAATAGATCAAAAGCTCTGATGAAAGAGCTTTTTTCTTTACAGGGGATGGGAGAACCCCCTCTCACCCACGGGGATATTCTCGAGATCTTATCGGAAGGCTGGAAGATTGACCGCTTTTTATTCAATCAGGCCCTTGAAAAATTTATTTCACTCTTAGGAGAGAACAAAAAGACTTGTTCTGAAGCTCCCAAAGTGATGGTCACTGGATCCCTTTTAGATGGAAGTGCCCTCATTCGGATGATTGAAGAATTAGGAGGTGAAGTGGTTGCTTCGGATCTTTGCATCGGACAGAGAATTCTTAATTTGGTAAACTTAGATACAGACCCACTGGACTTATTAAGTAAAGCCTATCTTGGAAAACCACCCTGTGCGAGAATGCAGGATACCAAACGAAGAATCGAAGGTTTAAAACAGAGGTTGATGGAATCTCGTGCTAATGGACTCATCTACTTTTCTCTTAAATTCTGTGACCCATTTCTTTATGAAGCCCCGGCTATAGAGGAGGCGATCAAAGAGACCGGTGTTCCTCTGCTTTTCATTGAAGGGGAATATACAGGGAAACCAGGGGGAGGGATCCGGACGAGAATCCAAGCCTTTCTTGAGGTGCTAAGAAGAGATGGTTGATAAGGGATTCCGCATAAAGGTTTTAAGAAAATTTGTCCATCTTCCCTACACTTATCAATTCCTTCTCCCCATCCTTGTCTTTCTCCATTCAAAAGAAAATCCTGCTTATAGAATTTGGGTAAGATTTCTTCTGAATACCTTCCGCGAAGCCTATGCCCATAGGAAGCCTGTAGTTTGGGCAAACTCATTTCTTCCCTCAGAGATCCATTACGGGTTGGATGTCATTCCGGTGCTTCCTGAGATTATCTCGGCCCTGGTGACCTATTTAGGTTGGAGCGAACGACCCATTTCGAAGGCAGATACCCGGATTTCCACGGATCTATGCACTTTTTATCGTTGTGCCCTTGGGTTAGCTTTAGAAAATTTTCTTCCCCGGCCAGACCTTCTCCTCTCCTCTTCACAACTCTGTGATGGAGCCAATAAATTTTTCAGCACCATGGGTCAATTATACCAATGTCCCCATTTACTATTAGACCCTCCTTACTCTAATCACCCTCGATCTCATCGATATATGGAAGAACAAATCGAAGATCTTTTAAAACAGGCTTCTCAGATCCTTTCTCTCCCATTTAAAAAAGATCGATTTTCTCTTGTTTTAAATCGTTCCAATCAGGCTCGCCAATGGATTGACAAAATTAATCAACTCAGACAGTCGATTCCTTCCCCTTTCCCAGGTAGTGAGGGGTTGAGCTACCTTTCAGGAATGAATTTTTATTCCGTGGGATCCATCTGGTCCATTCCTTTTTTTTCATTGCTTCATCAGGAGATCGAGAAAAAGGTTTCTTCTAAAAAGGGATATCTTCCAAAAGAAAAATATCGGCTCCTATGGCTTCACCACGTCCGCCCCTATTATAAAAATGAAATCTTCAATATTCTTTCTTCAAAAGATGCCGCTGTCTCGTTTGAGGAAGCAAATTATCTTTACTGGCCTTTTCATGATTCTTCTCAGCCCTGGAAGAGTCTTGCAGAGAAGATCTTATCCAATGTTTGGGCAGGGCCCATCGAGAGAAGAATGAAAGCGATTGATGAGATGATCAGGAGCTATTCCATCCATGGGGTGATTCATTTTTCTCACTGGGGATGTAGACAATCCTGTGGTGGAGCGGCGATCATTGGCGATTATCTCAAACAAAAAGGAATTCCCTATCTTACCCTCCCTGGAGATTGTGCGGATCCCAACAATTATTCTCCTGGGCAAACCAGAACCAGACTCGAAGCATTCATTGAAATGATGGAGTAAAGGATGGATAAAGGAATCTATGTGGGACTGGATATTGGGTCAATCTCCTCTGAAGCTCTTCTTCTTTCAGATGAAAGAATACTCTCGTATTCTATCATCGCTACAGGTCCCAACCCACATCGAGCTTCGAGGGAGTGTCTAAAAGAGGCCCTTTCAAAAGGAGGAGTAAGTGAAGAGTCTATTTTAAGAGTGGTGGCTACGGGTTATGGAAGGATTAGCGTTCCATTTAAAACCAGGGAAGTTACAGAAATTACCTGTCACGCACGAGGTAGCCATTTCCTCTTCCCACGAACGAGGACCGTCATTGACATCGGTGGGCAAGATAGCAAAGTCATCACCCTGGATGAGCGGGGAAAAGTCACTGATTTTGTCATGAACGACAAGTGTGCTGCAGGCACAGGAAGATTCTTAGAGGTCATGGCGAGGGCCCTGGAAGTGGAACTCTCCAAAATGGGTGAAAGAGCCCTAAAGGCAAAGAAAGGAGTTTCAATTACAAGTATGTGCACGGTATTTGCAGAGTCCGAGGTAATCTCCCTCATTGCAGAGGGCCTGGAAGTAGAAGAGATTCTTCGAGGACTTCATGAATCGATCGCCCGGAGGATCTTCAGAATGGCGAGGCGTCTCAGAGTAAGAGGGGAGATTACAATCAGTGGAGGTGTAGCAAAAAATGAAGGGATAGTGGAAGCCCTTAAAAGCCTTTTTGGGATGGAGATCAATATTCCAAATGAACCTCAAATCGTCGGGGCTCTGGGTGCCGCCCTTCTTGCAAGAGAAATGAGCTAAAAATCGACAGTCCTTTGTTGAATTTATGGCCACGATCAGGCAAATATCTATAAAAGATTGGATCCTATGAAATCAATAAAAATAAAAAGAGGATCATGATAAAAGCAGAAACGATTGCCATCGGTTCAGAACTTCTTTTAGGCCAGATTATAGATACGAATTCCGCTTATATCGGGAGAAGACTTGCGGAAAATGGGATTGAACTGGTGAGGAGTTCGGCTGTTGGAGATCACCTTGAACAGATCAAAGAAACCCTTGGAGAAGCCATTTCACGATCCCAGGTCGTTATCACGACTGGAGGAATTGGTCCCACGGAGGACGACCTCACCCGCGAAGCGGTCGCTGAGGTCTTTGGGCGACCCTTAGTATTTCAACCCAAACTGATGAGCCAGATTGAAGCCCTTTTTAAAAAGAGGGGCTTTCGGATGACCGAAAATAATCGAAAACAGGCCTTTATTCCAGAAGGGGCTATTCCTATTGAAAATCCAAAAGGAACGGCTCCCGGGTTTATAATGGAGTATTCCAATGGATCAGTCGTCACTCTTCCTGGAGTTCCCTTGGAGATGGAATATTTATTGGAGAACGTCGTTCTCCCCTATCTAAGAAAACGATTTCAATTAACTCGTGAAGTGATCCAATATAAGGTGTTACGAGCCTGTGGTCTGGGAGAGAGTGCCATTGGCCATCAAATTCGTGACCTCATGAAAGAGAGCAAGAACCCGACGGTTGGAACTTTAGCTTCTGTGGGAGATATCAAGATTCGAATTACGGCGAAGGCAGAAAGTCCTGAGAAAGCCAATGCAATGATCGAAGAGATAGAGCGGGAGATACGGAATCGTCTTGGAATCCTCATCTATGGGATTGGAGAGGAGACTCTTCCAGGTGTCGTCGCTGCAAATTTAGAAAAATTACGACTTACACTCTCTGTCGTTGAAACTCTGACCGCCGGGAATATCTCTCAAAAAATGGCGAGCGTTGGAAGCCATACCTTTCTTCAGGGTTTCATTCTCCCGTCAATAGATTCTCAGAAACAGTTTCTTAATTTCACTGGTGATGAGTTGAACTTCGCCATGAATGAACCCATAAAATGGACCGAGCTATTGGCTAAAAAAGGAAGGGATCAGTTTAAAACGGATCTCACCTTAGCCACCTATGGAAAGATGGTGGAGAGGTTGGACAAAGAGGAATATTGGATGGAAACCTTCTATGTTATTTATGATCAAGATCATTTCGAACATATGGAACAAACCTTGGGGGGTGAACTCTGGATGATTCGAGAGAGGGCCTCAATTCTTGCATTAGATATGTTAAGAAAATATCTCATAAAAAACCCAAATTGAGCGATTCTTAGTATTATTTAAAGATAAACCCCTTCTGGATTCCCGTTTTCACGGGAATGAC
>CALIBK010000051.1 GCA_938045955.1 uncultured bacterium
TTATTTAAAGATAACCACTCTGGATTCCCGTTTTCACGGGAATGACGTTTTCATTCATCGGGTGGCAGTCGTCATTCCTGCGGAAGCAGGAATCCAGTATATTTGATTCAATTAATGGTGAAAAATCGCTCAATTTAGGTCATGATAAACCCAACCCGTTTAAAAAAGAAGGAGGAAAGATGGAATGGACTTTCAGGAATTGATCTTTGCCCTGGAAAGATTCTGGGCTGACCAGGGATGTGTGATTCAGCAACCCTATGATATCGAAGTGGGTGCCGGAACATTTAATCCTGCGACCTTTCTGAGAGTTTTAGGCCCGGAACCATGGAGGGTGGCCTATGTGGAGCCTTCCCGCCGTCCCACGGATGGCCGATACGGAGAGAATCCAAACCGTCTTCAACATTATTATCAGTATCAGGTCATTCTGAAACCTTCTCCTCTTGATGTCCAGGAAATATATCTTCAAAGCCTGAAATCTCTGGGAATAGACCCCTTAGATCACGATATCCGATTCGTGGAAGATGATTGGGAATCCCCGACCCTGGGGGCATGGGGATTGGGATGGGAGGTCTGGCTTGATGGAATGGAGATTACCCAGTTTACCTATTTTCAACAGGCTGGAGGGATCGAGCTTTCACCCATCCCTGTCGAGCTGACCTATGGAATAGAACGAATTGCCATGTACCTTCAGGGGGTTGATAACGTTTTCGATCTCCAATGGACAAAAGGGATTCGCTATGGAGATATTCATCATCGGGGAGAGGTCGAATTTTCAAAATATAATTTCGAGGAAGCCGATGTGGAGATGCTTTTCCGTCTTTTTGATATGTATGAAAAAGAGGCCAGAGGACTCATCGAGAAAGGGCTGGTGCTCCCTGCTTATGATTATTGCTTGAAGACTTCTCACACGTTCAACCTTCTTGACGCCAGAGGAGCAATCAGTGTGACCGAGAGGATGGGCTACATTCTTAGAGTTAGGACATTAGCGAGACTCTGTGCCGAGGCATACCTTAAACAGAGGGAAGAGATGGGATTTCCACTTTTGAAAGGAGATCGTTAGGAGTAAGGGGTGAGGGGTAGAGGATATGAAAGAGCTTCTTTTAGAGATCGGAACGGAGGAGATTCCCGCCAGATTTATCCCTGAGGCATTGAAAGAATTTGAACGATTGATTGAGAAAGAGTTTGAGAGCAATCAGATCGACTTCGAAGGGATCCGGACCTTCGGGACTCCGAGGCGCCTGGTTCTCCACATTCCATCTCTTTCAGAAAAACAGAAGGATAAAGAGATTAGAAAGATTGGTCCTTCCAAACGAGCGGGACTGGATGACCGGGGGAATCCTACTTCCGCTGCCATTGGTTTTGCAAAAAGCCAGTCTATTCCGGTGGACGCCCTCGAAGTGATACAGACCGAAAAGGGAGAGTATCTCTGTGCAGTAAAGAAGGAGGCTGGAAAACAAACCCACGAGCTTCTTAAGGAGATTCTTCCCAAGGTCATTCTTTCTATCCCCTTTCCAAAATCGATGAGATGGTCCAATATGTCCATCCGCTTTGCAAGACCCATCCACTGGATTCTTTGTCTTTATGGAGGGGAAGTCATTCCCTTCGAAATAGGAAATATTCAGAGTGGAAAGGTGACCTACGGTCATCGATTCATGCATCCCGAACCCATCGAGGTCGAGGATTTTACCTCCTACCTCAAAAAGACACGGGATGCCTTTGTAGTGGTTGACCCTGAGGAACGAAGGAGGAAGATTGAAGAGGGGATGCTAAGGGAGGAACGAAAGGTTTCTGGAAAAGTCCTGAGGGATGAAGAGCTTCTCAATGAGGTAACCTTTCTGGTGGAGTATCCGGTCGTTCTCTGTGGTCATTTCGATGAAAAATTTCTCTCCCTTCCAGAGGAAGTGGTCATCCATTCCATGATGGAACATCAGAGGTACTTCCCCTTGATGGAGCCTCAAGGAAGGTTGCTCCCCTTTTTTGTTTTCATCAGTAATATCTCCCCAAGAGACGAGAAAGCTGTGATCCGGGGAAATGAGAGGGTTCTTAAGGCGCGACTTTCGGATGCAGAGTTCTTTTTTCAAGAAGACCTGAAAGTCCCTCTCGAACAGAGAATTGAAGAGCTAAAAAGAGTGGTCTTTCAGGCAAAACTGGGAACCTCCTATGAGAAGGTCATCCGATTCAAAGAGATCGCTTCTTTTCTTGCGAAACAGATCCACCCCTCCATTCAAGAAACGGTGGAGAGGGTTTCTCTCCTCTGTAAAGCAGATTTGGTCACAGGAATGGTGGGGGAGTTTCCAAAACTTCAGGGAGTGATGGGGAGGGTATACGCACGACTTTCTGGAGAGAAGCCAGAAGTTTATGAAGCCATCTACGAACATTATCTTCCTGCCTTTGCAGGAGACCGCTTACCCTCCAGTCCGGTGGGGGATCTGGTAAGCATCGCGGATAAGATGGATACGATCGTGGGATCTTTTGGAATCGGGGTTCTCCCGACTGGAACTTCCGATCCTTTTGGTTTAAGGCGTCAGGCCCTGGGGATCATAAGGATCATTATTGAGAAAGGTTATTCAATTTCCCTGAGAGAACTCGTCGAGGTCAGCGGAAGACTTCTTCAAGAAAAGATGGAGCGTCCCTGGGAGGAGGTCAAACAGGAGGTCCTCGATTTCTTCAAGGTCCGATATCAAAATTTCTTATTGGAAAAAGGATATTCCTATGATGTCGTGGAGGCAGTCCTCTCCACTCCGTTTGACGATCTCCTGGACCTTCACAGGAGGATCGAGGCCTTACAGAAGGTAAGGGATTGGGAAGACTTCAAATCCATTGTTATCGGTTTCAAGCGGGCCATGAATATCCTCAAAGGAATGGCTCTAAATAAGGAGATTCGTCCCTCTCTTTTCTCTCACTCTGCCGAGGAAGAACTCTTCCAGGCCTGGAGGAGAACGAAAGAGAAGGTGGATCAATCCCTCTCCCGAAGGGATTATGCCCCGGCGCTCCTTGAGATGAGTCGGTTGAAGCAACCCATTGATCAGTTCTTTGATAAAGTTCTGGTGATGGTAGAGGAAGAGGAGATCCGGACCAATCGCCTGGCATTGCTCAAAGAGATCACCCAACTCTTTCTCCGCTTTGCCGACTTCTCAAAACTCACCTGAAAGACTTCGATTCCTTTCCCTGAGATTGATCGAGAATAGAAGTTGAAAGGTCTTTTTGATATAATAATTAGATGTAGGTTGCGGCTCCCGGGAAGATCTTTAAAGGAGTCTTTATGATCGATCTCTCTTTCCTCGATCAACCTTCGATCTTAGGGTTCATTTTCTATCCCAGAAAGGAATTCAAAGAATGTCCCGAGCATGGTTTCGACCTCTTTATACCGGTGGAACCGGGAATATCAATTGCTTCACGATTTTATTTAGGCGATTCACAGTGGGCCTGGATCCTCTATTTTCATGGCAATGGGGAGGTTGTGAGTGATTACGACGAGCTCTCGCCTTTCTATCATCAAATTGGGGTCAATTTAGTGGTCGCAGATTATCGGGGCTATGGGGCAAGCGGTGGTGAACCAACCTTAACTCACCTTCTAAGGGATTGTCACAAAATCCTTCGGGCCGTAAGAGAGGAGCTTCTAACAAGAAGGCTTCGGAATGAGTTATGGGTCATGGGAAGATCCCTTGGAACTCTCTCAGCCCTGGAGCTTGCTTCCTCCTATCCTAACGAGATAAAAGGTTTGATCATAGAGAGCGGGGCCATTAGTATGCTCAGGGTCTTCAGAAATTTAGGCCTCCCCATTTATGGAAAGGAAATAGAAAGAATCGATCAAGAATGGGAAGAAAAGGTAAAAGGGATTGATCTTCCTTCTCTCATCCTTCACGGGGAACGAGATAGCCTCGTTCCGGTCGAAGAGGCTCAGGAGCTCTATCGGTGTTTAGGCTCGAAGGAGAAGAGACTTCTTATCATCCCAAGGGCTACTCATAACGATATTCTCTGGGTTGGCTTCAAGGATTATTTTGGGGCCATCCGTGAATTCATAAGGGGATAGCATCGGGAAGAGAGAGAAATGAATTCTTTAAAAGAGAAAATCGATCGTCTTCCAACCCATCCTGGAGTCTATATGTTTAAAGATCGGAAAGGCTCCATTCTATATGTCGGGAAGGCTGGGGATCTTCGCCATCGGGTAAGCTCCTACTTTCAGAAACAGGAGGCAAAGGATGCAAAGACGATGGCCATGCTTGAGAAAGTGGCAGATATCGAAACCATCGTTACCGATACCGAAAAAGAGGCCCTGATCCTTGAGGATCATCTGGTCAAGGAGCATCATCCCCGATATAATATTAAACTGCGGGACGATAAGAGGTATCCCTGTCTGAGGCTGACCGTTGAAGAGGATTTCCCGACCCTTCAAATTGTAAGGCGAATCAAGAAGGATGGTTCCCTCTATTTTGGACCTTACCCCTCTGCGACCTCCCTTAAAGAGACCTTAAAGCTGATTCGCAAACTTTTCCCCATTCGAACCTGTCATCAACTCAAGTTTTCCCACCGGACTCGTCCCTGTATCAATTACGAAATGGATCGTTGTTTAGCTCCTTGCTCTGGGAAGATTGATGCAGGATCCTATAAAAAGATGGTCGAAGGGGTAAGGATGTTTCTCGAAGGAAAGAACAAAGATCTCATCGAGGAACTCAGAAAACAGATGGAAAAGGAGGCAGGGGAACTTCATTTTGAGAGGGCTGCAAAGATACGGGATCAGATCGAAGCGATTGAGTATATCCTGGAGAGGCAGAGGATTGTTTCTACAGATTTTGTGGATCAAGATGTGATCGGGACCCATTCTCAGGATCACACCCTTGTTCTCTATTCTCTTTTCATTCGTGGAGGGAAACTCCTGGGAGGGAAGGGATTCTCCTTTCCTTTCTCAGGAATTCCGGAGGAGGAGCTCCTGAGCTCTTTTCTTTATCAATACTATCGTGAAGGAAGGTTCATCCCCCAGCAGATTCTGATTCCTAAATCGATTCCCGAACAGGAATTCATGGAGCAGTGGCTTACAGAGATGAGCGGAAGGAGGGTCAGGATTTTGGTTCCCGAGAAAGGAGAAAAGAAGAGGCTGATTGACATGGCTCGGGAGAACGCAGAAAAGTTTATCGCTCTAAATGCAGATCTGAAGAGAAGCAAAGAAGAACTCCTTCTCTCTTTAAAGGAGAAACTCTGTCTCAGCCGCATCCCCAATCGAATCGAAGCCTTCGATATTTCTAACCTTCAGGGGAAAGAAGCGGTGGGTTCGATGGTGACCTTT
This sequence comes from uncultured bacterium, assembly GCA_938045955.1. Taxonomy (GTDB): domain Bacteria; phylum Desulfobacterota; class BSN033; order BSN033; family UBA1163; genus CALIBK01. Next base: position 5,285 of record CALIBK010000051.1, read on the forward strand.
GATCATGGGGAACCGCTCAAAGAGGGATACCGTCACTACCGAATCAAGAGTATAGAAGGGGTGGATGATTACGGGATGATGTATGAAGTTCTTCTACGGCGCTATCAAAGGGCCTTAGAGGAGAGAAATCTCCCTGACCTCATTTTATTGGATGGAGGAAGAGGCCAGTTAAACGTAGCCCAGGAAGTACTAAGGGAACTTCAAATCAATGGGGTCGATCTCCTGAGCCTGGCCAAAGAACGAGGCGAAGAAAAAGTCTTATCCACACGATTTGAGAGGAAAGGAGAGAGAATCTATCATCCTCAGTTTAAGGAACCTTTCCTCTTGGGGAAAAACTCTCCCATCCTTCATTTTCTTGACCGCATTCGAGATGAAGCTCATCGGTTTGCCCTCACCTATCATAAAAAGTTACGTAAAAAAGAGAGGATGAGATCGGAGTTAAGCCAAATCCGGGGGATAGGCAGTGAGAGACAGAGAGAACTCCTTAGATATTTCGGAAGTCTGGAGAGGGTTAAAGAAGCCTCTTTGGAGGAGTTAGTAAAAGTTCCAAAAATGAATCTTTCGGTGGCCAGGAGGGTCTACGAATTCTTCCATCCCTCTGTCTCCGAAGGAAAGAGATCTTAAGTCTTTTGATACTCTCCGGTCTCCACCTTATACCAGGCCACATGGGTGACATTTAGCCCGGCCTTTTTGAAATCCTGGACAATGGGTTCTGGATTCGAGGTTTTAAGTCTCAGAACAATGATCCAGTCCCTTTTCTCCGGTCTGGGAAGGGTGAGGAGACTGAGAATAATCGTTTGATGATCTTCGACAATTGAGATGATTTTCTTGAGGTCACCTAACTTTGCCCCCAATCCTTCAATGGTGATCCTTGATCCTTCTTCTTTTAACCCCAGGATCCGGATGACAAAACGGACCAGATCAGATTCAGTGGTGATCCCCACTAATTTTCCATTTTCCATGACAGGGAAAGAGCCAATCCTCTTTTCCTGACCGATCCTTAAGGCCTCTTCAAATGTTGTGTCCGGGCTCACCGTAATTGGATTCCTCTTCATGATCTCTTTCACCTTCATCTTAGCGAGCAGGTAGTTCAGTTCATAAACACTTAAAGAGGTGGCAGGAGAAGGAGAGGCCATCAAGAGATCATGCATGGTCACAATTCCCACCAGTTTTCCTTTGTCTACCACAGGAAGTCTTCGGATGTTATTTTCTTCCATAATCTTTCGTGCATCCATGACGAGTGTCTCACTGTCCACGGTGATCGGGTTTTTGGTCATCAGATCTCTCACTCTCATCTTATTCCTCCTTATTCATAAAGTTAAAAAGAGGGTAAGTCCCCCCATTGCAAAGCAATAATATGAAAAATTTGACAACTTTCCTATCCTGATTACTTTCATCAAGAAGGTCAAGGATAAAAGTCCGATCCCTAAGGCAGTGACCATCCCGACCATAAGAATAAACCATTCGGATGAAGACCCTATTTTATTCCGTTCCAATACCAGGGCACCAAGAATAGCTGGAATCGAAATAAGAAAAGAGAACCTTCCCGAAAGCTCACGGTCAAGGCCACAGAGAAGAGCCATTGAAATGGTCGCTCCAGACCGGGAGATTCCGGGGATGATGGCTATTCCTTGAGCGGTTCCGATCAGGAGAGCATCTATCCATCTCATTTCCCTCAAAGCTCTTCCATTCGGTTTGGTCCATCGGGTGAGCCAGAGACTAAGACCGGTGAGCAGAAACATAGATCCTACCACCCTGGGTTTGGAAAAAAGCATTTCAAACCAATCCTTGAAGAGAAACCCTATAAGTCCTGTAGGAAGGCTTGCCAATAAGACCCAGAGGAGCAGGATTCTTCCTTCATGAGGGTTACGTCTTCTAAATATCGCCATCAATCCCTGAGTGATTTTTAGAACCTCTTTTCGAAAAAAAAGAAGGACCACGAGGAGGGTTGCGAAATGGAGCATCACATCGAAAAAGAGAGGAGGTTCCCTCAGTCCCAGAAAGGATTGAAAGAAGACCAGATGACCGGAACTGCTGATGGGAAGGAATTCGGTCAACCCCTGAATCATTCCGAGAAATAAGGCCTGGAAGAGAGTAATTTTAAGAATCCTCCGCTGGATTATGAACTTTTCAGGAAAGAAGCTGCATGGTTTACTTTCTCTTCTACGAATCGTTTGATCTTTTGAAGGCCTGTTTCACTCAGGGCTTCAAATCTCAGGACCAAAACAGGTTGAGTATTGGAGGCTCTAACGAGTCCCCATCCCTCTTCGAATTGAACCCTGACCCCATCGACGTCAATGACTGGAAAATCTTTTCTTAATTCCTCTTTGACCATTTCTACGACTTTGAATTTTATTTCATCCGGGCACTCCACCCGAATCTCAGGGGTAATATAGGTTTTTGGAACATCTTCAAGTAACTGGGATAGTTTTTTTTCACCCTTGGATAGAAGCTCAATAAGACGGCAGGAGGCATAGATGGCATCATCATAACCGAAGTATCGGTCTGCAAAGAAAAGGTGGCCACTCATCTCTCCCCCCAGAAGGGCTTTCGTTTCCTTCATCTTCTCTTTTATTAAGGAGTGACCGGTTCGCCACATAATTGCTTTTCCGCCGTGACGTTCAATATCCTGGAATAGATTCTGTGAACACTTCACCTCCGCTATAAAGGTTGCTCCTGGATGTTCTTTCAAAATCTCTCTCGAAAAGAGAATCATCAATTGGTCTCCCCAGATGATTTTCCCCTGATCATCGACCACTCCAATTCGATCTCCATCCCCATCATATCCAATCCCCACCTCCGCTTGATTCTTCTTTACCCTTTCGATAAGGTCTTTAAGATACGCTGGAATGGTGGGATCAGGAAAATGGTTCGGGAATCGTCCATCAATGTCACAGTAAAGTTCTTCGACTTCACATCCCAGATCCCTCAGCAGGGGTCCTGCGACAAGGCCCGCAGTTCCATTTCCAGCATCGATGACGATCCTGAGCCTTTTTTGGAGATGAATATCCTTTTTGATATAATTTTGATAAAAAGGGATTATCTCTTGCTCTGTGAGATTTCCCCTACCTTTCTCAAAGTCGCCTTTTTTAATCAATTGCCCAAGTTCTTGAATCGCTTTGCCAAAGATGGTGCTTTTCCCTACAGAGACCTTAAACCCATTAAATTCTGGAGGATTATGGCTCCCGGTGATCATCATCCCTCCGTCTCTATTGAGATGAAAGAGGGAAAAATAATAGACCGGGGTGGGACAGAGTCCGATATTGACGACATCGCATCCTGTGGAGAGAAGGCCATCAATCAATGCTTCGCTGAACTCCTTTGAGCTAAGCCTTCCGTCCCGACCTACAATAAGTGATTTTTTGCCCAGCCGAGCCATATAGGTTCCGAATCCCTGGCCAATTCTTCGCACTATCTCAGGGGTCAAGTCTCGATTCACTATGCCACGGATATCATATTCTCTATAGATCTGCGGATTGATCTCCATTTGTTATTCCTCCAGAGGATTTATTATTAAAATTATCCTAAATGTCATGGATATTCAAGTAAGTGGTATTTTTGACTGTAATCTATCAGTTATGGAGGATAGGCCTGAGAGGGGTATTGGAGAAAACATGAGTGCGGGAACCTTAAATTACCCCTGATGCTCTCAGGTTTAATCCGCTTTGATTTGAAACCCATTTCTACTGGGGGATCGTTTCGTATTCCATTTTATACTGAATCCATCCGCGTTCTCAGGTTTTCGGAAATACCCCTGTCAGGCCAAAATGATTTCCACCCTTGGGTAAGCACTTTTGACTGCACTCCATCGGTCATGGTTGGGAAATAGGCCAGAGTGATTGCGCTCTCCGGGAGGGATTACGAAGGGGTGGATTTTTGAGGCGACACTTTCTCTTTAAAGATTTTTAATAAATCAGAAATAAAAACCTCTTCCTGGGTATGAGTATCCATATCTCTCAGTATGGCTTTGCCTTTTCTCATCTCTTCATCTCCGAGGATAAGGGTAAATCGGGCTTTTAATTTATCTGCCCGACGCATCTGGCTCTTCAGGCTCTTTCCCTCATAGTCTAATTCAGCCCAAATTCCTTCGAGATGAAACTGATTGACCAGACGATAGGCCTCTTTCTGAGGCTCCCCACTTAAGGCAGCAATGAAAAGGTGTGGACGAGAAATCGTGTGTCTCTCGTTTGGGAGTAGTGAGATCAATCTCTCCATTCCGACCGCAAACCCGATTCCCGGAATGTCAGGGCCCCCGATCTCTTTAAAGAGATTGTCATATCGTCCTCCTCCCGTCACAGCATTCTGAGCCCCTAAATGATAAGAGACGACCTCGAAAGCGGTTCGAGTATAATAATCAAGGCCTCGAACCATCCTTGGATTGAGAATATAATCCAGACCCACCATTTGAAGATACTCTTTCACCTTGTCAAAATGAATTTGACAATCCTCACAGAGAAAATCTATCACCCTAGGCGCCTCTACAATTGCTTCCTGACAGGTCTGAACCTTACAGTCAAAGATTCTGAGAGGATTCATTTGAAGTCTTCGCTGACAGTCTCTGCAGAGCTGGAAGGTTTTCCTTTTCAAGAAATTCCTGAGATCTTCTCGGTATCGAGGTCGGCAGGCACGACAACCTAAAGAATTCAGGTGAAGTTCGAGCCTTTCCAGTCCAACTTTTTTAAGAAAATGCATTAACATGAGGATGACCTCAGCATCCACCATGGGATTTCCTACTCCAAAGACCTCTGCATCAACCTGATAGAACTGACGATAACGTCCTTTCTGAGGCCTCTCGTAACGAAACATAGGTCCTATAAAATAGAGTTTTGCCACAGGATCAAAGGAGTAGAGCTGGTGTTCGAGATAGGCTCGAGCGATGGAGGCCGTTGCCTCAGGACGAAGGGTGACGGAGTTTCCGCTTCGATCAAGAAACGTATACATCTCTTTCTCGACTATATCTGTAGATTCCCCAATCCCTCTTGCAAAGAGTTCAGTTCTTTCCAGGACAGGAATTCGAATCTCAGAAAAACCAAAACCTTCAAACACCTCTCGAGCAATTCTCTCCACAAATTGCCATTTTCTTATCTCTGAGGGAAGAATATCATTGAACCCACGGATCGCCTTAATCTCCATCGAGATTACCTCTCCTTTAATTCAGGACCTCTGTTAATTTATCTTATCCTCCTTTAAAAGTCAAAAGTAATGCCTCGGTTTGGGATTATCAGGAGCTAAAAAGGTATTGACAAA
>CALIBK010000052.1 GCA_938045955.1 uncultured bacterium
AAACGGGAATCCAGAGTGGTTATCTTTAAATAATACCAAGAATCGCTCAATTTAGGTACCTATTATTTTTCAATTTTATCAAATGAAATATTATTAGTCTTATTTTCCTTGACCAATTTGCAAATTTTCTATAGATTGAAATTGAAAAAAATTTAATTTGGGGAACTTTTTAGAATGGAGAGGTGGAGGTTTTTAGAGGTTGATTGGCTCAGTTATGCGGAGACAGCTATTTTTCGGCCCGTGCTGATGCGTGCCAGAAGTGAAGGGATTATCCCGGATACCGTGAGCTTTTGTACCTTTCCGAGGCCGAGTCTCATTACCACTTTCTTCAACGATCCAGAGAAGGATATCAATCTCGATTTCTGCAGAAGAAATAAAATCCCTGTGTTCCGCACAATTGCAAGCGGTGGTCCTATTTTCGGGGATACAGGTTATATTTTTACTTTTCTTCACCTTGGAAGAGATAATCCAAAGGTTCCTCCAAGCCCGGAGAAGATGTTTGAAAAGACCCTGAGAGGAATCGCGGAAGGAATTTCTGAATATTTTGAGGTGGAATGTCGTTTCAGACCATTAAATGATTTAGAATTAAAATGTGAAGACGAAATCTGGAGAAAGATTGGTCCATCCTCCTGTTTCTACGAAGAGAAGGCGATTCAAATGGGTTCCGGAATTCAGGTCAAACCACCGGATTTAGAATTGATCGCCTCGGCTATTACCCCCCCTGCTGAAAAATTTGAGGACAAACCTATTTCTCGAATCCAGGAGAGGATTACCTGTCTGGAAAGAGGAGTTGGAAGAAATATCGAGCTTCAAGAGATCAAAGAGATTTACATCAAGCAGATTGAAAGGGTATTTGAGGTTGAACTTGTTCCAGGGGAATTGACTCAGAGAGAGAAAGAGTACTTTCAAGAGATGGAAAAGGAATATACTTCTGAAGAGTTTTTTATGGAGAGATCGGAACGAAGATTTGGGAAGATCCCCCCGGATGTGACGCGGAAGATGATTCAGTTTAAAGTCCCGGAAGGTCCTCTGGTAAGGATTATTACTTTTACTCAACACAATAGACTTTGGGCCGTCTTAATCTCTGGGTCCATCCATGCAAGTCCTTTAAGACCCACCTCCCCTATCCATGAGATTGAAAAGGCATTGAAAGGGCAGCCTATTGACGTCCACTTATTTCACACTATAATTGAAGAGGTTATGAATAGACCCCATTTTAATTTTGCAAAGGTTTCCGCAGAGATGTTAGCAAGAAAGATTTATGAGTGTGCCATTTCCCCCTCCCCCTCTTAAACAGGGGGAAAAAGAAAGAGCCACCCGACAAAGGGAGGGGATTCATGAAAGAGAAGATGGGGATCCTTCGAGAACAGATTTCAAAACTTTATCGACTCGATTTTTACAGGAAGAAAATGGATCAAGCTGGAATCAAGCCCTCTCGGATTAAAACCCAAAATGATTTTGAAAGGATCCCTTTTACTTCGAGCTCAGAAATTTTAGAAGAACTGAAAAAGAGACCGAAGGACTCTTCTTTATTCACCAAGGACGTCGTTCGTGTCAATTTCTCACCCTCTGGTCAGGATCTTTATCCAGTCTATCAGACCAGGAAAGATCTTAAAAAGATGCATGAGGTTTGTGCCCGGACCTTACGAGCAGCGGGTGTTCGAAAAGATGATATTTGTGCAATCACTTATGGATACCATCTCTTCATTGCAGGTCTATTCTATCAAAGCCAGCTCGAATATTACGGAGCAAAGGTGATCCCTTTAGGGCCAGGAGACTCAGAAAGGGCAGTTCATCTCATCAATAAATATGATGTCTCAGTTTTGATCACCAATCCTACCTTTGCCCTCACATGTGCAGGGATCATCATTGGGGTGATCAATCTTACCGGATTGGGATTGAAATTCACAAGTCTTATCCTTTTCATTGCAGGCAACTCACTTCCACCTGCCCTGATCTTTACTATGCTTGCAGGGATTATCTTAGGTATGGGACTACCCACCACAGCGGCCTATATTGTGCAAGCTGCCTTACTTATTCCCGCTCTGATTAAATTGGGAGTTCCAACCATCGCCGCTCACCTTTTTGTATTCTATTTTGCCATCATCTCTGCCATTACTCCTCCAGTCGCCATGGCTGTCTATGCGGCAGCAGGAATCAGTGGATCGAATCTCTGGAGGACAGGTTTGCAAGCTGTTAGAATTGGTGCGACAGGTTTTATCATTCCCTATATGTTTGTTTACGGTCCCTCTCTTTTGATGATTGGCTCCACCTGGACTATTCTGACCGCTCTTCTTTCTGCCTGCCTTGGAGTCATTGCCCTCTCTGCTGGTCTGATGGGATGGCTTTTTAAGGGGACCTCTTTAATAGAAAGAGGAATGCTCATAGTGGGTGCCATTCTTCTGATTAACCCCGGTCTTTTGACCGACGGGATAGGTCTTGCTCTATTCATGGCTGTCGTGATCATCCAGAAACTTAAAAAATGAGAGGAGATGAAGGATGCCATTTCTTCCGCAGATCACTTCCTTTGAAGGCAAATCACCTCAGTACGATGAGACGGTGTTTATTGATCCCACCGCAAGATTGATCGGAGAGGTCGTGATCCAATCTTATGCGAGTATTTGGCCCCTTACGGTTCTCAGGGCGGATAGTAATCGCATTTTTATTGGGGAACGATCAGCCCTTCTGGATAAGGTGCTCATCGAGGCTCCAAAAGATTATCCAGTCACGATCGAAAAAAATGTATTGGTCAGCCATGGGGCTATTCTTCATGGATGTACGGTGAGGGAAGGAGCCATTGTTGGGATCGGTGCCATTGTACTGGATGGAGCAGAGGTAGGAGGATATTCCATGGTTGGAAGCGGATGTGTGGTCCCACCCGGAATGAAGATCCCTGAGAATTCCCTGGTCTTAGGGATTCCCGGAAAGGTCGTCAGGAATCTTAGTGAAGAGGAACGAAAAAGATCAGAACAACAGATTGCAGAGGCTTATGAGAAATCAAGAAAGTATTTAAAGATTTTTCAAAGGATGGGAGAGAATCATGTTTTACGAGTTTGATGAACGACAGAGAGCATTCCGAGAAAAAGTCAGACAGACCTACGAGAAGGAAGTGAGACCCATTGTTGAGGAATACGAAAAAAAGGAATCCTTTCCCGTCTTTCTCTTTCGAAGATTGGGAGAGGAGCATCTGTTGTGTCTCAGGTGCCCCAAAAAATATGGGGGGCCGGGGATGGATAAAATCTCCGAATGTATCTCTATGGAGGAGCTCAACCGTATTTGTGCAGGGATCGGGGCAGGAGTGATGGTCCATGGGGGGTTGGGGACAGATCCTATCCTTCGATTTGGCTCCGAGGGATTGAAACAGACCTATCTCCCTCCAGCGGTTCGGGGAGAGAAGATTGGTGCCTTTGCCCTGACAGAGCCGAACGCCGGTTCAGATGCCTCAAGCCTGCGAACCCTCGCCATAAAGGTGGAAGGTAGATATCGTCTGAATGGTTCGAAGACTTTCATCACAAATGGAACCATCTGTGATTTTGTTACCGTGGCCGCCTATACCCATCCTGAAAAGAGGGGAACAGGAATCAACCTTTTTGTGGTGAATCGGGAGGATCAAGGATTTTCCGTCATTAAGAAATTGAGGAAGCTTGGAAATCATACGGCCGATACTGCTGAGCTCGCCTTTGATGATTGTTTTGTCCCAAAAGAGAGGATGATTGGTGAGCAGGAGTGTGGGGGATTGGAGCAATTGGAGGAGACCTTGAAATCGGGAAGAATCACCTATGGGGCGAGAAGCACGGGTGTAGCTCAGGCGGCTTTTGAAACGACTCTTTCTTATGTTCGGGAAGCCAAAAGAAGAGGAAATCTTCTCCAAAAATCCCAGGCCATCCGATTCATTCTCGCTGAAATGGCCATGTTTATTGAAGTGATGCGATACACGACCTATCGTGGGGCATGGCTCTTTGACCAGGGGATGGCCTCCATGAAGGATGCCTCCATTGTCAAGCTCTTCTGCACAGAGACCTTGCAGAAGATTGTGATGAAAGCCATAGAGATTCAGAAAGAAGCGGGACTCAGAACAGACAATCCTATTCAACGATACTTTCGGGATGCAAGGCTTTTCAAGATTCCCGAAGGGACGTCTGAAATTCAGCATCTTGTCATTGCCAGAGAGTTAGGGATTTAGTCGTTCAGGATTAAAAAAGAGAGAAGGGGATAAGAATGGAATTTGAACTCTCCGAGGAACAAAAGGATATCCAGAAAGCAGCAGAAGAATTCGCCCGGGGAGAATTCGATCCGGATCTTGCTCTTGAACTGGATCAGAGGGGGATTTTCCCTGAAACGATATGGAAAAAGGCCACCCGACTGGGTTTTATTGGAATTCATTATCCCGAAGAAGTTGGAGGCCAGGGTTTGAGTTTATTGGAGAGCATTCTGGTCATGGAAGCCTTTTGTCGAAGGGACTCCGGGATTGGAAGTGCTCTGAGCCTTGTTGACCTTGGCTCAGATCTCATCTTGAAATTTGGGTCCAGGGATCAGAAAGAGAAGTTTCTTCCTCCTATTATCCAAGGGGAGAAGCAAATGACGGTTGCCTTTGGGGAATCGGAGGATGAGCAAGATCTATCGGTCCTATCTACCCAAGCGGAAAAAAGAGAAGAGGGGTATCTTGTGAAAGGAGTGAAGAAATATGTCCTGAATCTCTCCCGGGCGGATATGTTTGTTATCCTCTGTAGAGAATCCGGCGAGCAGTGGCTCCCATTGATTGTGGAAAAGGATCAAGACCGGATGGAGATTTATCCCATCGAGAAAATGGGATTAAAAATGATTTCTTCCGGGGATCTACATCTTCAAAGCGTTGGAGTTCCCTATGAAAATCGGTTAGGGGAAAGAGGCCAGGAAATGGATCTATTTCAATATTATCATCGGGTGAAGAGTTTAAGATTTCTCGCCCAAGCACTCGGACTAATGGAAGGGGCTTTTGAACGGGCCCTTAGGTATTCGACCCAGAGAGAGCAATTTGGAAGAAGACTTTCACAGTTTCAGGTGATTAAGCATAAACTGGCCGAGATGCAGGTCGGGATTGAGATTTCCAGATCTCTTATCTATAAAGCTGCATTAGAGGTAGAGAGAGGGGAACTTTACCCAAAAGCTCTTTTTATTTCAAAGATAGAAGTAGGTCGAAGAATGACGGGGATCGTCGATGAAGCTTTACAAATTTTTGGGGGATATGGGTATATGGCCGAAGAAGAGATCGAGCGCTTTTATAGGGATGCCTGGACCATCCGAACTCAATTAGGTACAGAAGAGGAGATGAGAGATCTTTTGAGTGAACGAATAGTGGGAAAAAAGAATGAACCTTAATAGGATCAAAAGAATTTTAGTTGTTGGAGCGGGGACCATGGGACACTCCATAGCCATGGTCTTTGCACAGAATGGATTCGAGACAGACCTGGTTGATTTAAAAGAAGAGATCTTAGAGCGGGCTTTAAATTTAATAAAATCTAATCTTGAGACTCTCAGCAAAGTAAAGATAATCCGTTCAAAGGAAATCCCGAAGATTCTTAATCGAATTCATCCTTCCACCTCACTCTCTATTGCAAGGAGAGCCGATCTTGTCCTCGAGGCTATTTCAGAGAAGCCAAAAGCCAAGAAGGAACTATTTTCTTCTTTAGACCAAATTTGCTCCCCTCAAACCATCCTTGCCAGTAACACCTCTTACCTCAATATCTTTAAAATCGTAAAGACCCAACGTCCAGAGAGGGTATTGATCACCCACTGGTATGCCCCTCCTCATCTTATTCCTCTGGTCGATGTGGTGAAAGGACCTAAAACTTCCCCAGAGACGGTGGAGCTCGTAAGGAAGCTTCTTATAAAGATAGGCAAGAAACCTTTAGTGATGAAGAAGTTTATTCCTGGATACATTGTGAATCGTCTCCAGAGAGCGATGGCGAGGGAGATCTTCTATCTTTTAGATCATCAATATGCCTTACCCGAAGAGATTGACCATGCGGTGAAGTGGAGTCTTGGAATTCGAATTCCCATCGTTGGAGTGGTTCAAAGATATGATTTTACCGGATTGGATCTGGCCCTCACTTTTGAAGAGAATCCTTCGATTCGTCTTGTTTCTAAAAATCGAAAGCCTCAAACTCTCATCCATCTGGTTCAGAAAGGATATCTGGGGGTTAAGACGGGAAGAGGTTTTTATGATTATTCTTCGCGAGGGATGAAAGAGGTCATCCGGGAAAGAGATTTAAAGATGTTGGGATTGCTTAATTTTTTGAAAACCTCATCCCTTTTAAATTCATCAAATATTAAATAAAATTCCCTTTTCCCTCTCTCCTTTGACAATCTCAAGATTAATTGATAAAGTATTTTTGTTAAATAATTCGAAAGGATTTTTTATTGAGACTTGGAACAAAATTAACCCTTTATCTTTCCCTTATAATTGTCCTGGTTCTTTCAGGATACGGATATTTTCATATCCTCTCTCGACGAGATATCCTGATGAGAAAGATGAAGATCGAGGTCCGGAGTATCGGGCAAACCCTAAAAGTTTCACTGGAAAAGATCTCTCTTCCGAGAGGAATGGAATTAGTTCAGGATTTGATCGATGCCGTGGAAGAGGATGAGAAGATTCAAGGTGTCATTGTCTTTCATCGCTCAAAAGGACTCCTCTTTAAATCCCAATCGCTGGAGGAAGAGATAGAACCCTATTTGAATTTGATCCAAAAGGCCATGGAAGAAAATCTCCCTCAGGAGGCATTTAAATTTTATAAAAAGACCCCTGTCTTTTCCTATGCCTTTCCATTGAAGGACCGGAGGGGACAGACCATCGGCGGGGTTTCTATTCTTCAGAATACCTCCTTTGTGGAGAGAGAGATCCGGAGAGCAGAGCGGGACATTTTTATTACCATTTTTATCCTCCTCAGTGGAACTGTGGTCTTCATCCTTTTGGGGATGAGGAAATGGATTTCTCATCCAATTTCCCGACTCATGGAGGCGACAAGGGAGCTGGCCAGAGGGAATCTCGATCTTCAAATGGATTGGAGAAGAAAAGATGAGCTGTCCCAGCTGGGTCAAGCCTTTAACCAAATGGCCATCGAATTAAAAGAGGCTCAACAAAGAATTGTTAAGGAGGCCGAGAAGAAGCTGGAGTTAGAAAGGACCCTCAGACAATCCGAGAGATTAGCAACGGTTGGACAATTGGCCTCCGGGCTAGCCCATGAGATGGGTACTCCACTCAATATTATTTCGGGAAGAATTGAACTTACCAGGAAAAGAACCCAGAATGGGGAGGTTCAGAAGAATTTAGAGATTATTGCCCAACAAACAGAACGTATTACAAAGATTATCCGTCAACTCCTCGGTTATGTGAGAAAAAAGAAGGGTGAGCAGGCGAGAGTTCTGGTTGGTGAACTTCTCGATTCCACACTTAGTTTTATTGATTACCCAACGATGAAACAAGATATTAAAATTATTAAAGATTTCCAGAAAGACCTCCCTCCGATATACGGGGATCGGGATCAACTCCAGCAGGTTTTTCTCAATCTCTTTCTCAATGCCCTACAGGCCATGCCTCAAGGAGGAACCTTAAGGGTTGCTACCTCCTTGAAGCAAATATTGAAGGAGGGGATGGAGAATGGTGAGAGATCTTATGTGGAAATAGAAGTCCAGGATTCAGGGATCGGAATGGATAAAGAGATTTTGGAAAATATCTTTACCCCCTTTTTTACCACTAAAGAAACAGGAAGTGGATTGGGTCTGATGGTCGCTCAGGGCATTGTTCAAGATCATGAAGGCTGGATCGAGGTAGAGAGTGAAGTGGGCAGGGGATCCCGCTTTAAAATCTACCTTCCCTCATGGGAGGGATAAAGGAATAAGATGAGAGAAGGAAATGATCGAATTCTGATAGTGGATGATGACCTTGAGATGGGTGGATTACTCTCAGAGGTTCTCCAAGAGGAAGGGTTTCATGTCTCTACCACAGGGGATAGCCTGGAGGCCTTAAGTTTACTCAAAAGAGAGGAGTTCGATCTCCTCATTACCGATTTAAAGATGAAAGGTCTCAAAGGCCTGGATCTCCTGGAGGAGGCTAAAAGAGTTGCTCCCACGACGCCAGTGATCATCATTACCGCTTTTGGAACCATTGAGTCCGCTATTAAGGCAATGAAAATGGGGGCCTATGACTATATTACGAAACCTTTTCAAATGGATGAACTCATCCTGACCCTTCGAAAGGCACTCGAAACTCGCCAATTGAGAAAGGAAGTAATCCGATTAAGAAAAGAGGTTGAGTCAAGGTACCAATTCCATCAGATTATTGGGAAGAGCCCATCGATGCAGAAGATCTATGACCTGATTGAAAGGATCTGTGATACTCCCAGTAACGTTCTCATCACCGGAGAAAGTGGAACGGGAAAGGAGTTGGTCGCTAAAGCTATTCATTACAATGGAATTCGAAAAGAGGGCCCCTTCATCGCGGTGAACTGTGCTGCCATTCCAGAGGCCCTCCTCGAGAGTGAACTTTTTGGTTACAAGAAGGGTGCCTTTACCGATGCAAAGTCAGATAAAAAGGGCCTCCTCTTTGAAGCCAATGAAGGGACACTCTTTTTAGACGAAATTACGGAGATGCCCATTTCGCTGCAGGCTAAATTGCTTCGTGTGATCGAGGAAAGAGAGGTTCGACCTCTTGGAGATACAAATTCGTACTCAGTGGATATAAGAATCATCTCTACCTCAAATCGGGATATCCCCACCCTAATCCAACAGGGGAGATTTCGTGAGGATCTTTATTATCGTTTAAAAGTCATTGACATTGAGATGCCTCCCCTTCGTGATCGAAGGGAGGATATTCCCCTTCTTGTCCAGCATTTTATAAAAAAGTTTAACCAAGAAATGAAAAAGAACGTCTCAAGTATCTCCGAGGAGGCCTTAAGAATATTTTTAAATTATTCATGGCCAGGAAATGTTAGAGAACTGGAAAATGTCATTCAGCGCGCCATCACCTTGAGCCAGCGCGAAGAGATTATTCCGGAAGATTTACCATCCGCCCTCTTTCTGAAGGAGGAAGAGAGCCTTTTTATGAAGGCCTTTGAGAAGAAGTTTACCCTGGATCAATTAGAACGAGAATATATTAAAAGAGTTCTCATTGAAACAGGAGGCAATAAATCTAAGGCGGCTGAAATCTTAGGCCTTGATCGAAAGACCCTCTACAGAAAACTACAGGAGTTGTAATTGATCCTCTCAGCCCTTTCCCACCTGAGTATCCTATCTCTTTGTCATTTATAAATATTGCTCTATCGTCACAATCGACCTGTTAATTTTCCTTCTTTTGAAATCTTTAATTGTTCCATTTTGCCACAGAGTGTTCCAAGGTTCCCCAGATGGATTCTTCCATGGTTCTTCCATAATAGATTTAATTCATTGAAATTTTAAGACATTTTATTTTTCTAAATACGGCATTCTTTTTGCTGAGCAATATTAGGATGAATGAGGAGAAGAAACGAATATTGATCATTGAAGATGATGAGGAGATGTGTTCTTTACTGAGGGATTTTTTTGAAGAAGAGGGATTTGAGATAGATTCGGTCAGTAACGGTTCCGAGGCCTTCCGGATATTGGTAAGGGAAATTTTTGATATTGTCATTACCGATATCCGGATGCCTGGTCTGACGGGTCTGGATATTCTTCCAGGGATAAGAAAACTCCAACCCAAAACCTCTATCATCGTGATTACGGCCTTTGGAAGCGAAGAGGTTCAACGAAAGGCCATGGAAAGAGGTGCCAATTCCTATATAGAAAAACCCCTTCATTTTATAGAGTTAAAAAGGAAAATCCATGAACTCATCTCTTTAAAATCTGAGAGGAGGGAGGGACAATGATCGGAATCTTAGTCGTCTCCCATGGAAGATTGGCCGAGGCATTGATTTCATCGGTTCAATTTCTTGTAGGAAATTTAAAAAGGATAAGAGGAATTTCCATCTGGCCAAGGGATAAAAAGGAGGAAATTCAGGACCGAATTCAGAAAGGAATTCATGAAGTGGATGAAGGAGATGGGGTAGTAATCTTAACCGATCTCCTTGGAGGGACGCCAACGAATCTGAGTCTTTCAATCCCGGGGAACAAAAACGTTGAGGTTGTAACCGGTGTAAATCTACCTATGTTGTTAACTTTAGCAAGTTATCGAAGCGGAAAATCCCTCGGTGAGATTGGTAAATTGGTCAAAAAGTCTGGCCGGAGAAGTATTATTCTGGCAAGAAGGGTGATGAAGAAGCGTCATCATCCACCCTTATAAAATTAATTCAGTCAATGAGGATGTAAACGGAGAGATGGAGGTTCGGAAATGGCTGATTTTTTTCAACCCGGTATGATTACGACACTTCATCGGTTAAAAAAAGGGAACCTGGAACGGATGGAGATGGAACTGGAATTCTATTCCAGGCACAATCCCATTGCCATGGTACTTCCCTCCCTCTACTCGGAATTAAAAGAGAAAGCCCTTAAAACCATTGTCTCTGAAATTCAGAAGGTGAGATTCATCAATCAAGTGATCGTCACGCTGGGAAAGGCAAATGAGGAAGAGTTTGAGCATGCCAAAGAGTTCTTCAGTATGCTTCCACAAGAAACGGTGGTAATCTGGAACGATGGACCGAGAGTCCACTCTCTGTATGAGATTTTAAATCAGAATGATATTTCAGCGGGAGAGGACGGGAAGGGGCGTTCCACTTGGATGGCTTTCGGGTATGTTCTTGCCTGTGAAAAGAGCAAGGTGATTGTGCTCCATGATTGTGATATTGTGAATTACGATCGAGAGTTTTTAGCGAGGCTCTGCTACCCTGTGGTCAATCCAAATTTAGGCTATGAATTCTGTAAGGGTTATTATGCACGGGTCACCAATAAGATGCATGGCCGTGTGACACGGCTTTTTGTAACACCCTTGATCCGGTCTCTCGAACGGATTTTAGGATACCTTCCTTTTCTGGTCTATCTTGACAGTTTCCGTTATCCCTTGGCAGGAGAGTTTTCAATGATCACCGATTTAGCTCGAATCAATCGAATTCCCTGGGACTGGGGACTGGAGGTAGGAGTCCTCGCAGAGGTTTTTCGAAATTGTTCTCTTCGCCGAATCTGTCAGGTGGATTTGGCAGATAATTACGAGCATAAACATCAAGAGCTTTCTTCCGATGATCCAGGCAAAGGACTCTTACGGATGTCCACCGATATTGCAAAGAATCTCTTTCGAAATCTTGCCAGTGAGGGGATCGACCTTTCAGAAAGTGTTTTAAAAACATTAAAGGCGACCTATTTAAAGACGGCACAGGAAGCCATCACGAAATACCATGATGATGCGGCTATCAATGGCCTTGATTTTGACCGTCATGAAGAAGGAGTAGCGGTGGAGACCTTTACGAAAGGAATTGAATTGGCTACAAAAGCATTTGTAGAGGATCCTTTAAGCATTCCTCTTATCCCGAACTGGAGCCGGGTCACTTCAGCCATTCCTGACTTTCTTGAGAGATTGAAAATGGCTGTCGACGATGACAATACCTAAACTGGTCCTCTTTTCCGATCTCGATGGGAGTTTACTGGACCCGAAGACTTATTCCTTTAAGTCAGCACTGCCTTCACTTTCAATCCTCAAATTCAAAAGGATTCCTCTCGTTCTTTCAAGTAGTAAAACAAGGGCAGAGATCGAGTGGTATCGAAAACGATTAGACAATCATCACCCTTTTGTTTCGGAAAATGGTGGGGGGATATTTATTCCAGAGAATTATTTCTCTTTTTCCTTTTCATATGATCAAAAAAGGGAGAGATACCTCGTCATCGAGTTAGGTCAATGCTATCCCTGTATAGTAAATATACTCAAAAAGATTAAGAATGAGACAGGGTTCGAGATTAAGGGGTTTTCGGAGATGACCGAAAAGGAACTGGTTTCCATTTGTGGATTGAGCGAGGAGGTGGCCCGATTAGCAAAAAAGAGGGAGTATGATGAACCTTTTTTGTTGGAAGGAGGAGAAGAAGAGATTAAGGTGATAAAGAAAAAGATAGAGGAAAAGGGCCTGTACTATTCGTGGGGAGGACGGTTTCATCATCTGATGGGAAAAAACGATAAGGGAAAGGCTATAAAAATTCTTAAAACACTTTATAAAAAAGAGTTTTCCCATATCACTTCCATTGGAATTGGAGATAGCCTGAACGATCTCCCTATGCTTCTTGAGGTAGATTACCCCATTTTTTTAAGAAAGGAGAAAAGTTCTCTTCCTGGGGCTCTCTCTTTCAAAAAGAATTTAAAGGTGATTCAAGGGACAGGTCCTGAAGCTTGGAATTTAGCCATCTTAGATGTTATAAGAGATCATCATCTTTGAGAAAGGAGAAAGAGAGATGCAAATCTTTTACTGGCTTGTCTTATTGATCGCCATCGCCATGGCCATCTTTGCCATCCAGAATTCGTCCGCCTCCCCGGTCGTCATTAAATTCCTTTTCTGGGAGTACGAGACTTCCCTAATCTATACCCTTTTAGGCTCTGTTGGAGTGGGAATTTTAATCACCCTTTTCTTCTTAATTCCCCGGGCCATTCGGTCTTCCTTCCAGATGAGGGAATTGAAGAGAAAGATGGGAAATCTCGAAACCACTCTCTATAGAAAAGATCGAGTCAATCAAGAGAAGGAAAAATCAGGAGGAGGATGAAGAAAGCCATTGTTCTTCCCGTTTATCTCAAGGTTAAAAATATCGAAGAATTACTCTCTTCAGAAGCGATCTTTTCGACCCAAAGGGCTGTCCAAAGCCTTAACATTCTAAATGATCAGGATTTTACTCTCATCCTGCCTGTCTCTCTGGATCTTCAATGGAAGGATAATGACCTTCTCCTGGGAATGGAAAATGCATTAAAAAAAGAGATAAAACCATTGAGGATCAAGAAGACCCTTCTTTTTTCTTCAGCTCGTCTTGAAGGATTGAGGGCATATCTTAAGAAAAAGAATTTTAAAGAATTTTCTTCGATGATTGACCTTCAAGGATTTTCGAAGATCCGAAATACCGGACTCTTACTCTCCCAGGCGCTTTCCATAGAGATGGTCGTCTTTATGGATAATGACGAAGTGATCGAGGATCCGGATTATTTACGGACTGCCTCTGAATATCTAAATCAGAGATTCGACGGGAAATGGATCAGTGGAAAGGGGGGCTTTTATCTCAATCCTGATGGTTCGATCCTCCTTCCCCCGAGAAGACTCTGGTGGGATATAGTGTGGGATAAGACAAGGTGGATGAATCAAACCTACCAGGAGATTCTCAAATCAAAAGAGAGACTTGTCCCCACCCCCATGTTATTAGGGGGAAATCTGGTCCTCCACTGCCGCCTATTCCGAAAAATTCCTTTTGACCCATTTATTCCACGGGGAGAGGATACGGATTACCTCATCAATGCAAACCAGCTGGGATTCTTCATCCTATTTGATTCAAAACTTCGAATCAAACATCTTCATCCCGATCGTACGGGGACCTATTATGACGAGGAATTGAAAGGAGATGTCGAGCGATTTCTTTATGAACGTCACAAGATCAAGAGGGGTTTGAATTTAAATCTTGATCCTTATCCAGGATATTTTCTCAAGTGGACTCTCTATCCCAAAGCCATCCTCACGACCCTTCTTCTTACTTTAGACTACCTCCTGAAAAGGGATTGGAAAAAGGCAGGGGGAAGTTTTTCAATCTTAAAGAGAATATTTCAAAAGAAGGAGGACAGGTGGTTAAACTATTTGAGATTTAGAGACGATTGGGAGAGGGTGATGGATAGGATTGGAGAGGAAGAGATGGGTGAAGTGATAGAAGAATGCTGGGTTTAAGGTGTAGAAGGGATGGAGAACACTTTTCGAGATCAACTGAAACAGATCGGGGAGACTGACCTATTGATTGGCATTCCAAGTTATAATAATGTTCGAACCATTGGACATGTCGTTCGGGCGGTGATGGGGGGATTGGCAAAATATTTCCCCAAGGCAAGAGCGGTCATTATCAATTCTGACGGGGGCTCGACCGATGGGACTCAGGAGGAGGTGCGGAGAGTCCAAATCGAAGACTACCGGACTATTCTTACATCCCATCCGGTCCACCCCATTCACAAGATCGTGACACCCTATCATGGCATCCCCGGGAAGGGGAGTGCCTTTCGGGTGATCTTTGAAGCCGCCTGTATCCTAAACGCCAAGGCCTGTGCGGTGGTCGACTCTGATTTAAGGTCGATTACGCCGGAGTGGGTGGAATTGCTTTTAAGACCGATTTATGAAGAGGGCTTCGATTATGTTTCACCCCTTTATGCCCGTCACAAATTCGACGGGACAATTACCAACAGCATTGTCTATCCCTTGACTCGAGCTCTCTATGGGAAAAGAGTTCGTCAACCCATTGGGGGAGATTTTGGTTTTTGTGGAAAACTGGCTGAGTTTTACTTAACCAAAGAGGTCTGGGAAACAGATGTGGCCCGATTTGGGATCGACATCTGGATGACCACCTTAGCCATTGCAGAAGGATATAAGGTTTGCCAATCCTATTTGGGGGCGAAGATTCATGATGCCAAGGACCCTGGAAGCGATCTGGGTCCTATGTTCACTCAGGTGGTTTCTTCAGTGTTTAAATTGATGGAAGAGTATCAGGACTTCTGGAAAGAGGTTCGTACCACCCAGCCTGTTCCAACCTTTGGATTTCAATATGAAGTCGGACTGGAACCTATCTCAGTCAATGTGGAGCGGATGATTCGTCATTTCCAATTGGGCGTGAAGGACTTGATGGAGATCTGGAGGAAGGCGCTTTCTTTAGATACGACTCGGGGGTTGGAATGGATGGCGCGCCTCTCTGATGAAGAATTTATATTTCCTCAAAAGCTATGGGTCCAGATTGTATATGATTTTGCAATCGCTTACCATCATAGAACGATCCACCGGGAACACCTGATAAAATCGATGATTCCTCTTTATTTAGGGAAAGTCGCTTCCTTTGTCAGGGAGAGTATAGAAAGTTCAGCCAGTGAGGTGGAAAAAGAGATAGAGTCTTTATGTCAAGTTTTTGAAGAAATGAAATCTTCCCTTATTGAGAGGTGGAGTTAAACCATTACTCTCCTTCTTTTATTTGAAAAGAAGGGTCGGAAAGGAGAGGTGAACCCCATGAGCGAAATATGGAAAGCCGCCATTGTTGATTCCTTTAATCGATTCCTGGGAAAGGTTTTGGTCTTTTTACCCAACCTACTGGCAATGGTGACCATTCTTTTGGTTGGAGTTTTGATTGCTTGGGTTGTCAAAAGGATATTAATTCGTTTTTTCAAAGCCATCCAATTTGATAACATCAGTGAGCGGTGGGGATTGGCTCGAATTCTCTCCCATAGAGGAATTTCTTACTCTCCCACAAGCCTCCTGGCGCGGTTTTTCTACTGGATTATCATCCTCATCGCTCTTATATTGGGAATCAATGCCCTTGAAGTGGCCGCCACTCAGACTCTCATTACTCAATTTTTTAATTTTCTTCCACATCTTTTTGCAGCCATTGGGATTTTAGTCATTGGATATTTGATCGGAGTTTTTTTAGGGCAGGCGGCCTTGATTGCGGCTGTCAATGCTCAGATGGAATCGGCCCGAGTTCTCAGTCTTGCAGTCCGATGGTTCATCACCATTCTTTCGCTTACCATGGGCCTTTATCATCTGGGAATTGCTGAGAAGGTGATCGTTGCTACCTTTTCCATTACCTTTGGAGGGATCGTGCTTGCACTGGCCATTGCCTTCGGTTGGGGTGGGAGAGAACTGGCAAAGGAATTTCTCGAAAGATTTTCAAGAAGAGGAAAGGGAAGAGAGGAGGGGCCAGATAAAATTTCCCATATATGATTAATTTTTATTTTTCAGAGTGAAACCGTTGTGGTAGAATATAATCCTAATGAAAAATAAGTTGATTTTGGGAAAAAGGAGGGTTGATAATATGAAAGGAGGGAGAGGGTTTTTTATTTTGCTCCTTGGTGTGTGGAGCATCCTCTTTATTCTCTCCATTGGCCTGGGAGAAGAGGAATTTTTAAAAAGAGGAAGAAGTGAAGGGATCCCCTTTTTGAGTGGAGGGGTAGGAATCAGGGAGAGAGAGCTCTTGAACGAGATGGGGAAGGGCTATTCTTTAAAAATGGTATTTTCCAATAAGAGGGGAGAGTATCTTACGGACATTGTGGTAAGAGTGCTTGATTCCCGGGAGAAGGTTATTTTAACAACCGTTTCCAATGGTCCATGGTTATTTATTGATCTTCCTGAAGGGGTCTATGCTCTGGAGGCCAGTTTCATGGCAAACCGAAAGAAGATTGGCGGGGTGGAAATCAAAAGAGGGGCTCAAAAGGTAATCTCCTTCCAGTGGGAATAGAAAGGGTTTAGGGATTTTCAGGAATGATTGGACCCGAAAATAAGGCAAAGACTCGACCCCTAAACTGGATAAGAAGGTTGGTTTTCTTAGGGATCTCCTCGGCTTTCGTCTTTGGATTGCTCTTTTTTGGTCTTTTTGATTCTAAAATAGGGAAGTCTCCAGAACCCCAGAAGCCTTCAGGTCCCGAATCTCCGTATCAGGTTCTTGAAGGGGTGATTAGACCCAAAACCTCTCTTTATCAGTCCCTGAAAGAGGGGAATATTCCTCATTCCTGGATCGATCTCATCATTTCTAAATTGAAACCTTTTTTGAATTTCAGTCAACTCCGAGGAGGTGCCTATCGACTCATTACCACGCTCGAAGGGGAGTTTCTGGAGTTTATTTTTGAGAAAAGCCCTGTAGAAATTTATAAGATTGAGAAAAAGGAGGGAGGCTACATCGTCCAGAAAGAGGATATTCAACTTCAGAAGGAATTAGTGAAAGTCTCGGGAGAGATTCGTTCCTCTCTCTATGAGGCAATAAAGGAAGCAGGTGAACAAGACCTCTTAACCCTTTCCTATGCTGACATTCTCGCCTGGGAAATCGACTTTTATCAGGATTTAAGAGAGGGGGATCGTTTTCAACTGCTGGTGGAGAAGCTTTATAGAGGGGAAGAATTTGTTCAATATGGTCCGATCCTCGCTTTAGAGTATCGAAGCGGAGACAGGGTGATCAGAGGATTCCGTTATAAAAATGAATATTATAACGAACAAGGGTTTGCATTAAAAAAACCTTTTCTTAAAGCCCCTTTGCGCTTTGACCGGATCAGTTCTCGATTCAGTCACGCAAGGAGGCATCCCATTCTTGGAGGAGTGCGACCCCATTATGCAGTGGATTATGCTGCTCCCGAAGGGACCCCTGTCTGGGCTGTAGCAGATGGGAAGGTAGTTTTTGCTGGAATGAAGGGGGGATATGGGAAATTGGTGATTCTCCAGCATCGGAATGGATATCAAACCTACTATGGTCATCTCTCAAGGTTTGGTCACGGAATCAGGAAGGGCAAAAGTGTGTCTCAGAAAGAAATTATCGGATATGTGGGCTCAACGGGGCTTGCCACAGGACCCCATCTGGATTACCGATTGAGCCGGGATGGGAAGTTTTTAAATCCGTTAAACGTGGTGTTTCCCCCCGGGACTCCCATAAAGAGGGAGGAGTTAAGCGAATTTTTTAAAAAGAGAGACGAGTTGTTAGCCTGGTTTCTTTAGTTCTGTATCGTTCCATTTCACACCACCTGTTCCATATTTCCGCTGATACAAAACATTAAAGAATTTTTCTAACCCCTCCCCTTTTTAAAAATTTAATAAACTTCGACGATGTTAAAATGGATGACCTGTGTTATAAATTTAAAGAAAGAGATGCTTCAGAAAATCCTTAAAAAAGCTCTTTTTATTTTCTTGATAGGATGGCTCTGCTGCTGTCAGAGTGACCAGGCAGAGAAGTCCCAGGAGCGGTCGATTCGGGTAGAAGTGGTTCCGATCAGAAAGGGGGATATCTCTAAGGAGATTAAGTTCACAGGCAGTATTGAAGCCTATACAGAGGTTCAAGTGTTTCCAAAGATTACGGCAAAGATTGAGACCCTTAAGGTGGATATGGGTGATCGGGTCAAAAAGGATGACCTTCTTGCTCTACTGGAATCTGAAGAGTTAAGCGCTCAAGTCGCTCAGGCTGAAGCCTCACTCCACAATGTTCAGGCAAGATGGAGACAGGTGGAAGTAGGGGCCCGGCCAGAGGAGATTGCCCAGGCAGAGGATCTGGTGGAAAAGTCGAAGGCCAAATTACGAGATGCTGAAAGCCATTATGAACGAATGAAAGGCCTCTTTAATCGAGGGGTCATTTCGAAAAGAGATCTTGAATCTGCTGAACTTGCCTATCGGGTGGCTAAGGCAGATCTCAATTCGGCCGAAAAGCAATTAAAAATCCTCTTGGAAGGAGCCACAAAAGAAGAGCGTGAAGCCCTTCTGGCCCAACTTCGCCAAGCTGAGGCAGCTCTCGAGATTGCGAAAATCCGTCTATCCTATACTCGAATCACTTCGCCTATCAGCGGGATTGTCAGTCAGAGATTCTTTGACATTGGGCATCTGGCTGTTCCTGCTCAACCTCTTTTTACCATCGTTCAGATGGACTTTGTAAAAGTGAAGATTTTTTTCCCCGAGCATCTGGCTCGGTTCGTTTCTCCCGGGTTGATAGCACGGCTGAGGGTGGCTGCTTATCCTGATCAGGTTTTTCATGGAGTGGTCGAAAAAATCAGTCCTACTCTTGATCCTGCGACCCGCCTTTTTTCTGCGGAGATTAAAGTAGCAAACCCTCAGTTTCTCCTCCGACCCAGCATGTTCACCGATGTATCCTTATTTGTAGAGCCTCGGAAAGATGCCCTTTTAGTTCCTAAAGAGGCTGTTCTCTTTGAAGAAGAATATCAAGAGGATTCGGGTTCCCATCGGAGCGGAGTGCACCAGAACCACTACCTTTTTATTGTAAAGGAGGATCGAGCCTATAAACGGAAGGTGAAACTTGGTCACGAATCCGGTCCATTCGTTGAGATTCGAGAAGGAGTAGAATTCGGAGATCAAATCGTTATCCGTGGGGTCCATCTCCTGAGGGATGGAGATCGCGTGATCGTCACCCATTCGGGAGAAGGAAAGAAATGACTCTTTCAGGGCTTGCCATCAAACGGGCCATTACCTTCGGCATGATCTATTGTTTCGTGGTCGGATTTGGACTTTTTGGTCTTGCTCGATTAAAGATAGACCTTTACCCTGATATCTCTTTCCCAGTGATTGCGATCATTACCACCTATACCGGTGTTGCTCCGGAGGACATGGAAACATTGATCACAAAACCTATTGAGGAGGCTGTGGCTTCGGTTGAAAAGATAAAGCATATACGAAGTCTCTCAAAACTGGGGGCCTCTCTGATTCTTGCTGAATTCGACTGGGGAATCGATCTCGACAAGGCAGAGAGGGATATCCGAAACAATATCGATTTGATTCGAGGATCTCTTCCGGATGAAGCGGATGAACCCATCATTTTTCAATTTGATCCTCAGAAGATGCCCATCCTCTTTATGTCAGTCTCTGGGCCTATGGGACCTGCTGAATTGAGGGAACTCTGTCGAAGGCGGATCAAACCCGCCCTTGAACGTCTTGAAGGAGTGGCCTCGGTGGAGACCGCAGGAGGCCTCAAGAGACAGATCCAGGTGGAAGTGGATCTTTCCAAGCTTCATTCACAAAGACTTTCAGTCGATGCGGTCATTTCAACGATTCGAAGAGAGAATCTCCAGATCCCTGGCGGAAAGCTCGATGAAGGGGAGGTTGAATTTAGCCTCCGAACCCTGAGTGAGTACACTTCTGTGAATCAGATTGCTAATACCATCCTCGGGTATCGGAATGGAGCCCCTCTATATATCAAGGACATTGCCCAGGTTATCGATGGCTATGAGGAGATCACCCGGGTGATTCGGAATAATCGAAAACCAGGGCTTCTTCTTTTGGTGTCCAAAAACTCTAAGGCCAATACCGTTCAAGTAGCCAACCGAGTCATCTCCGAGTTACCCAATATTCTTCGAAGACTTCCAGAAGGGGTAGAGGCAGGGGTCATCTTTAACCAGGCTGACTTTATCAAGCGTTCTATCAGCAATCTAAGTTACACAGCCATACAGGCCTTCTTTCTCGCTGGACTGGTTCTTCTTTTCTTTCTTCACAATCTTCGGGCTTCCTGGATTGTATCCCTTTCTATTCCTGTTTCTATTATTGTGACCTTTTCGGTTCTGGATCTGGCGGGTCTTACCCTTAACATCATGTCTATGGCAGGTCTGGCTCTGGCCGTGGGAATGCTTGTGGATAACTCCATCGTCGTTCTTGAAAATATCTATCGCCATTTGAAAGAGGGGAAGACTCGACGGGAGGGGGCAGAGATTGGCTCCACTGAAGTCACCACAGCGATCATTGCCTCTACCCTTACCACCATCGCGGTCTTTTTTCCTGTTCTTTTTGTCCCCGGGATTTCGGGAGTATTATTTAATGATATGGCATTGACCATCTGTTTTTCCCTCTTTTGTTCTCTACTTGTAGCCCTGACACTCATTCCCCTCCTTGCATCAAGATGGCTGGAGACTTCTCCTCCGGCGGGTGGACTTTCAAAAAGGATTTCAGAGGCGATTGATCAGTGGATTGAAAAGGTCAGCGCTCGTTATTCCCGGAGTCTTACCTGGTGTCTTCGTCACCGAAAGAAGACTCTGATCGGAATGTTGGTGCTATTTGGAGGGAGTCTGGTACTTATTCCTTTCCTTGGTTTTGATTTCTTCCCGAAGGTAGACCAAAATCAGTTTGAGATTCAAATCGAAAGGGCCCCTGGAACAAGTCTTCAATCCACAGAAATGACCTTTCGAAAAATTGAAGAAATCATTTCAAGGGTGATCCCGGAATTAAAAAATCAAAATTCCGATATTGGTGTGGGAGAATTCTTTGGCGCCTTTGAGAAAGGTTCCTATTCAGGAAGAATCCGCGTTAATCTAATCGAAAAAGAGAAGAGAAGAAGATCCCAGATGGAGATTGAATCAGCCCTGAGAAAAGAATTGGAACAGATTCCAGGAATTACCTTTTCTATCCTTCAGAGACACTTTCTCGGTGAAGAAGGAGATATCATTGTCTATCTCTTTGGAGAAGATCTTAACCAGGCACGATCCCTTTCTGAAAAAATCAGGGAGGTCATCAAAAAGATTCCTGGGGCTGTGGATGTTCAGACGAGTCTCGAGGGGGGAAGACCAGAGCTTCAAATTATTCTGAATCGAGATCGAATCTATGCCCTTGGATTAAGTACCTCCCGGGTCAGCCAGGCAATTTCTACTTTTATCAAGGGGACTCGGGCTTCCATGTTTCGTGATCGAGGTGAGGAGTATGAGATCCTGGTAAGACTGGGGCAGAAAGATCGAGAGAATAAAGAGATCCTTAATCAACTCTTCGTTACCACTCCACAGGGCCACCCCATTCCACTTTCAAGTATCGTAAGGGTGGAAAGGACCTTT
Source organism: uncultured bacterium (assembly GCA_938045955.1). Lineage (GTDB taxonomy): Bacteria > Desulfobacterota > BSN033 > BSN033 > UBA1163 > CALIBK01. The sequence goes on from CALIBK010000052.1 coordinate 21,440, forward strand.
TCTCCGACAACCATCCTGAGAAGGGATCAGCAGAGAGTCACCAATATCTCAGCCACGGTGCAGGGTCGAAGCCTCGGGGAGGTTACCCGAGAGGTGGAGAAGAGATTGCGTGAAATGAATCTCCCTTCCGAGTTTACCTATGAGATCGGAGGTTCAGCCCAGGACATGAGAACTTCCTTTAAATGGCTGGGCCTTGCTTTCGGGGGAGCTACTTTGATTGTTTATATGGTCATGGCTTCTCTTTTTGAATCTTTAAAAGCCCCTTTCATCATCTTCCTGACTATTCCTCTTGGAATGATAGGGGTAGTCTATATCCTATTCCTTACCGGAACTCCGTTGAGTGTGGTAGCCTTCATTGGCATCATCATGCTCTCCGGGATTGTGGTCAATAACTCTATCGTGCTGGTGGATTATATCAATCAGATAAGAAGAAAAGGGGTTCCCCTGTTTGACGCGGTCGTTGAAGGAGGACGAACAAGACTGCGGCCAATTTTAATGACCTCGCTAACGACTATTCTCGCTCTAATCCCCCTTGCCCTGGGTCTGGGAGCAGGCGGAGAGACCTGGGCTCCTATGGCCCGCTCGGTGATCGGTGGTCTGGTGAGCAGTACCCTCGTTACCCTCCTTGTCATACCCGTGATTTATACCTATTTGTCTCCTAAGAAGATTCTATAAAAAATTCTATTTCAGAATAGAGGGGAGAAAAAATGAGATGGTATCAACTTAAAACAGAAGAAATATTTAAGAGTCTTGAGACCTCTGAAGAAGGTCTTTCGAATTCTGAGGCGGAAAGGCGTCTTAAGACTCATGGCCCCAATAAACTTCCTGAAGCAGAAGCTCTCAGCAAACTGAAAATCATCCTTCATCAGTTTACAAGCCCCCTTATTTATATTTTGATCGTTTCAGCTATCGTAACAACGTTCCTTGGTGAATATATTGACACGGGAGTCATTGTGGCGGTCTTGATCCTTAATGCCGTCATTGGCTATTTCCAGGAATATAAGGCTGAAACGAGTGTCAGGGCATTGCAGAGCATGGTTGTCCCAAGAGCCAAGGTCATTCGAGATGGGAAGGAACAGGAGATTCCGAGTGACAGGCTGGTTCCCGGGGATATTCTCCTTTTAGCCTCAGGGATGAGAGTTCCAGCAGATCTAAGGCTCTTTAAGACTACAGAACTTCGGATCGAAGAGGCGGCCTTAACCGGAGAATCACTCCCAGTAGAGAAAAAGACAGATCCAATTGCTGTGGAAAACCTCACTCCCGGGGATCAAACAAATATGGCCTTTATGGGAACGGTTGTTGTCAATGGAAGGGCCAAGGGAGTCGTTGTCGCAACAGGCTTAAAAACGGTTCTCGGGCAGATTGCTCGGGAGGTAAAAGAACTTTCCGTCACAAAAACTCCCCTCCAACAAAAGATTACCAAATTTGCCCATTTTATCGGGTTCCTTGTCCTTGGAAGTGCTGTTGCCATCGCTCTTATGGGTTTTCCCCTGGGTATGACAGTCGGAGAAATATTTAAGATTGCTGTAGCCGCCTCTGTGGCTGCGGTGCCAGAGGGATTACCGATCGTAGTAACGATCACCATGGCCATCGGAATTAGTCGGATGGCCAAACGAAATGCCATTATTCGGAAACTCCCTGCGGTAGAGACCCTTGGAAGTACCTCCGTCATCTGTTCGGATAAGACAGGAACCCTAACAAAGAATGAGATGACAGTGAAAGCAATCAATGACACTCAACATTCTTATGAGGTCACAGGAAGTGGTTATGACCCTGAAGGAGAAATCCTTAAGGATTGGGAATCCTGCGATGTTTCTACGTTAGATGGAGTTTGTGGGGTTCTCCGCATCGGGCTTCTCTGTAATGAATCGAGGATCTATGAGGAAGATGGGCAATATCGAGTGGACGGGGATCCTACCGAAGGAGCCCTGATCGTTTCGGCGATGAAGGCTGGTCTTAAACCCGAAGAGGAAAAAGAACGATTTCAGCAACTGTCAATCATTCCATTTGAATCGGAACGGGGATTCATGGCTACCCTTCATCAACATAATGGCAAAAAGATTATCTTTGCCAAAGGAGCTCCTGAAAAACTCCTTGAAATGTGTAGCCAGGCTCCTGGAGGATTGCCTCTTGATAGGGAAAGGATTCTTAAGACTGCCGAACATTTTGCACAGGATGGAATGAGAGTGCTTGCCATGGCCTATAAAGAGGTTCCTCAGGAATTCGGGGAGCTCACCCATGAAACCCTTGGAGCGGATTTGACGCTTGCTGGATTGCAGGGGATGATTGATCCTCCAAGGCCTGAAGCCATTGAGGCTATCAAAGGGTGTCATGAAGCAGGGATCCGGGTAACTATGATCACCGGAGATCATGCAGTGACAGCGAAAGCCATCGGGAGGATGATGGGGATTGGGCATAAAGACTCCCTTGTGATAACTGGTAGAGAGCTTGAGACGATGAGCGATGAGGAACTCTTTACAAAGGTTAAAGAGGTTTCGGTCTTTGCAAGAGTCTCTCCCCAGCACAAGTTGAGGATTGTCCAGCAAGTGATGAAACATGGAGAGATCGTGGCAGTTACAGGTGATGGGGTTAATGATGCCCCTGCCTTAAAGGCAGCCCATATTGGCGTGGCGATGGGGAAGACAGGAACTGATGTAGCAAGAGAGGCCGCTGATATGGTGATTACGGATGATAATTTTGCAAGCATCTTTCATGCGGTTGAAGAGGGACGGGTGGTCTTTGATAATATCCGTAAAGTCACGCTCTTTCTCATCCCTACTGGATTTGCAGCCATTGTATCCATCCTTATCACCATGGCACTGGATATTCCAATTCCCTATGTTGCGGCTCAACTTCTCTGGATCAACCTGGTAACGAACGGACTTCAGGATGTAGCTCTCGCCTTCGAGCCCGGAGAGAGAGATGTGCTTAAACGAAAACCGAGAAGTCTCAAAGAAGGTATCATGTCGAGGCTGATGTATGAAAGAAGTATCCTGGTGGGGCTGATTATCTCTGCTGGAGTAGTTTTTAATTTTGTTTCAGCCCTTGAGGATGGGGTCTCCCTTGAACGTGCAAGAACGATTGCAGTCACTACGATGGTTCTGTTTCAGTTCTTTCAGGCATGGAATTCCCGTTCTGAGTTAAGGTCAGTTTTTAGCATCAATCCTCTCAGCAATCCCTTTCTTTTTTACAGTATGATTGCTGCGTTTCTGGCTCAGGTCGCTGTTGTTTATACCCCCTCACTTCAGTGGATCTTTCGTACAGAATCCTTAAGTTTGGAAGATTGGGGAAGAATCCTTCTTGTGGCCCTTTCTGTAGTCATCGCTGTTGAAATCGATAAGGCGATTCGTAGAAGGAGATGAAAACCGAGAATGGGGTATTCAACGTAGTGATTCTCAGTTAGAAAGGTATTACATATGAGGCATATAAAGTTTCTCGTAGGTTTCTTCAAGTTTTGTCAAATGGGTCCTCTCTTGTTTATAAAGTTTAATAAAAAGCTCCTCCATCGGAGCTCCCTTACACTGGTTGGCCATTTGTTGATAGAATTCAGCGGAACGTTTTTCTTCATGAATCGCATAGATCATGACATCCTGGGGGGTTGAATTTTCATCCAGTCTCTTTTCTTCAAGAAAGAGGCTCAGTTCCATCGAAGGGCCTATCGGTCCCTCTGGATCAAGATGGGCTAACGTCTCTCCAATAAGAGCCTTTTCTAAGGCATCTCTGTGTTCCAGTTCCTCTTTTGCGAGTTCTTTTAATATGGCTCTCGCATGTGGGTCCTCGACCTTCTTCATCGCCTCGCGATAGACTTTTAAACTGTTTTTTTCCTGCTCAATGGCCTTTTCAAGGGCCCCTTCAAGAGTATAGCACACCGTTTCCATCTTTACCTCCTGATCAATTTTTATCCCTTTATAACATATTTTTAATTCATTTGAAAAACTTGTTGTAAACAGTGATTCGCATTTACACCATTAACCCTATAGATGCAGGTTTTTTTCTCCGAAAGAATTGCTTTAGGGAATAAAAACTTGAACCCTTGAATCCTTATCAAAGACTATATTGGAGAAAAATCGTATTTTTAGATGGGGAGGTTTGCTACAAGCTGTAGAAGAATGCCCCATATTTTTCCTTTCATCTCTCTTTTATTTTTTCATCACCTTATAACTAAAGGAAATAAAACATCAATCTTTTCTTTTTTATTTAATATTTCTGGCATGATTTTTGACTTTGTTTTATAGGAATTAGGGAGAGATTCGAATGAAGTGTTCACGTTGTAATGGATTGATGGTGCATTTAAAATTCTATGGGGCACAGGATCAGTTCTGGGGTTGGAATTGTATTTTTTGCGGGGAGATCATAGATCCTGTTATCCTTGAGAATAGAGAATTCATGAAGGGAATGGTGATGAGAAGTCCTAAACCGAGGAAGGAAAAGAGATGGAAGAGAAACTAAAACTATCATAGTTGAGATTTTGCGAAAAGGTACTATTGGCCACGGTGTTCAAAATATTCAGCTTTCATGGGATTCAAACTTTTTGGTTTATAAGGATAATCTTCGGAAGATCTGTGGAATTTGTCGTTCGAAAGCACCGGAGAATTTTGCAAGAGGATCATCTAAAAAGAACCAAACAGGCCTATATGCTAAAATCGAGGCTTTTCAATAGTAGAGGGGGTTTAAGGCGTCATTCCTGCGAAAGCAGGAATCCAGAGAGAAACAAAAAATCTTTAAAAACAACTGGATTCCGTGTCAAGCACGGAATGACGAACTGCGGTAAGCGAAAAATTAATGTCCCTGGAAACCCCCCCTTACAATGATTTGTGAGTGATTGAACAGGCTCAAAAAAAATCAAAAAGGGGGTGGATATGTTACCTTTTCAAAAAATTCTTTGTCCAACAGATTTTAGTGATTCTTCCTATGAAGGGGTCAAAACAGCAGGAGAGATGGCCTATTATTTTGGCTCAGAACTGATAGTCCTTCATGTTGTTTCCCCCATCCCCGTGATTCCAAATCGTGGGGATCTACCTGGTTTTGATGTTACATTATATGAGCAGGAATTAGAAGCTTCTTCAAAAAGAACCCTTCAAGAAATTATCAATCATCTTGAATGGAGGGAGTTGAAGGCAAGGTTAATCGTATTAAGGGGAAAAGCAGGTGATGAGATCCTAAGAATAGCGGAAGAGGAAGAAGTGGATTTGATTGTCATTCCCATTCGAGATCAAACTGGGCTTAATCGGATATTTTTTGGCTCTGTAGCAGAGAAGGTGATACGTCTTGCAAGATGTCCAGTTCTTACCGTTCCTTTCAAAGCTGAGAGAAGTGAGAGGAGGAAATGATGTTTCATAAGGGTCATTTTGAGGCAATACGTCAAGAAGAATGGGTTAGGCTCTATCGTAAGAAGAATCCGGCAGCCGATCGTTGGGCAGAGGGCTATGGCTCGATCAAGCACGAGGTGGAAACTCAGGCAGGTATCTTTGCTATGGCGGAGAAGCTTGTTTTGAAAGGGATTCATGGGGATGGTGTGCCCTTTTTTGATTTATTATATGCTCTGGATCGAATAACCAGTGCTTCCATGTGGATCGTCGTTCACGAGACCTATGCTCGAAATGTATATCTTGATGGGAGGGATCTTCGTCCTGAAGACTTTAAACCAAATCCAGAGGGTCATACCGGTGGCGCACTCAACATGGTACCTGCCTATGCTGGATATATGGCGATTAACGCAATCACAGGCCATACACGATCTTGGGTGATGGGTCAGGGCCACTGCGTGGCTGCAATCGATACGGTAAACCTCCTGCTTGGCAACATGACGCCTGCCCACGCTGAGCGCAATACGTTAACCTATTCATCCGCGCTTTGGTCGAACCGTGGCTCTTGGATTTAAAAATCAAGGGGGCACACTCAATGTCCCCGGAATGCTTTTTGTCAATCAATGTAGCTGGGGTCATATCCTTAAGGAAGTGGCCTCTATTCTGAAGATACCTCAGGAGGCATTACTCAGTCCTGAAGAACTTTCAGTGTTGAATGGCAAAGCTTCCCCAGAAGGAATACTAATATAAACGCATTAAATCGGATGAAATGAATGCTTATTTTTGTCATTCCCGCGCAGGCGGGAATCCAGTATATTTGATTCAATGAATGACGAAAAATCGCTCAATTTAGGTTTGTATTAGTTTAAGGGACAGGAGGGAATGACCGATGAGACCTATGCTTCATGGAGCGCTCTGGATAGGGATCTACCTTACGATCACGATAGCTCCTCTTCTAATTTTACTCATCGGACCCATTCCACCAGGCCGAGGATTCTGGAGAGAATTTTCAGTAGGTCTTGGTTTCATAGGGTTATCCATGATGGGATTGCAATTTTTGCTCACGGGCCGCTTCAAACATATTACTTCTCCTTATGGAATTGATGTGGTCTATCATTTTCACAGACAAATCTCTTTGATAGGGTTTGTTCTCCTCCTGCTTCATCCTCTTATCATTTTTGTCTCTGCCCCTGAAACTCTCTTTTTTCTCAATCCTATTTCTGCGCCATGGTGGATGACCGCAGGGACAGCGGGTCTATTGGTTCTTGCGGTCATCATTTTAACCTCTCTCAAACGTAAGGAACTGGCCCTTCGTTATGAATCCTGCCGCCTAATTCATGCTTTTCTTTCGATTATCATGGTGGCATTCTCGCTGATTCATATCGAAGGTGTTGGTTATTATGTCCAGGGGCCCTTGAAACGGGGATTTTGGATTGCCCTCGTTTCGGCTTGGATCTTTTCTCTCGTATATGTTCGTATTGTTAAACCCTTATGGATGCTTAGGCGGCCATACTTTGTGGAAGAGATTAAAAAAGAGAGGGGGAAAACCTGGACTCTGGTTCTACGACCCAAAGGTCACTCTGGTATGTCCTTTAAACCGGGCCAATTTGCATGGCTGAAGATTGGAAAATCTCCCTTTGCCATAAGGGAGCATCCCTTTTCTTTTTCGTCGAGTTCGATGAAGAAGGACAGGATTGAGATCTCAATTAAGGAGTTGGGTGATTTTACATCTACGATCGGAGAAATTCCTTTAGGAACAAAAGCCTATCTCGACGGACCTTATGGGTCGTTTACAATTGATCGGCACAAAGCTCCTGGCTACGTCTTTATTGCAGGAGGAGTAGGAATTACTCCTGTGATGAGTATCCTTCGGACCCTTGCGGATAGGAAAGAAAAACGCCCCCTTTTTCTCTTCTATAGCAATAAAACTTGGGAGGAGATGACCTTTAGAGAGGAGCTGGAAAAACTTTCGCTGGGCCTCCCCCTAAAGGTCATCTATACGCTTACCCATCCTCCTGATGACTGGGAGGGAGAGCGAGGACGTATAACCTCTACCCTGATGGCCCGATATCTTCCGAGAAATCGGGTAGAATATGAGTATTTCATCTGTGGTCCCGATCCAATGCAAATCGCTTTGAAAAGAGGGCTTGAAGAATTGGGATTACCTCTCGAAAAGATTGAATCGGAAAGTTTCAATTTTGTTTAGTGCGATAGGGAGAATTCTTTATGAGACAGAGGTACTCTAAATGGTTAGCGATTATTTCGGGGATTCTCGTCCTTTTCGTTTCTGTGGTCTTTGCTTTGATTCAGTCTCCCGAGGTTTTAGAATCCCCAGGATTGTTATCCCTGACAGTGGCTCAACCCATCCCTCATTCGATTGAGGAGCATGAGGATTGCAATTAGCTGCCATAGCCGGAAGGGGATGAAGGCTTATCCCATCAATCATCTCGGCTGGAAAAATGAAAGCTGTATAAGATGTCATCGTTTGAAATAAGGAGGTAGAATCATGAGGAGAAGAAAAGATAGAATTTTTCCTTCAGCCCTGGAAGAATCACAGGCAGCTGAGGTTTGTGTGCCATCTGCCCAAACCCTTTCTCCTTCCTATCGACTGGCTTACAAAGATTTGGATTTCTTACTTAGGGATGAGTTACGACCTGTCAGGCTTCAGCTCGAATTGTTGAAACCTGAACTTATCCTTCAGGAACATGGAATCGAACATACGATTGTGATCTTTGGAAGTACCCGGATTCCGGAGCCGACGGTTGCCAGAAAGGTTTTAGAAGAAAGTGAAGGAAATGCGAGAAAGGATCCCACCAACGAGTCGCTTGCTCTCCGGGTAAGAATAGCCCGAAGTCTTTTTGAGAAATCAAAATACTATGAAGAGGCCCGAAAGCTTGCCTCCTTGATTTCGAAGAGCAATAAGGTTTCGGACAATTCAAAATATGTGGTGGTAACAGGCGGTGGACCCGGGATCATGGAGGCAGCCAATCGGGGAGCCCATGAGGTCGGTGCTGAAAGTATTGGCCTCAACATCGTTCTCCCCTTTGAGCAGAAGCCCAACGAGTATATTACCCCTGAACTCTGTTTCCAGTTCCACTACTTTGCCATTAGAAAGATGCATTTTTTGATGCGAGCAAGGGCGTTAGTCGTGTTTCCAGGTGGATTTGGAACGTTAGACGAACTCTTTGAGACATTGACCCTCATTCAAACAAAAAAGATCAAACCCATTCCTGTCCTTATGTTTGGGAGAAAATTCTGGGAGAAGGTGATAAACTTTGAGGCTTTAATAGAGGAGGGAACCATTTCTCCCGAAGACCTTCATCTATTTCAATATGTAGAGAGTGCAGAAGAGGCCTGGGAGTTGATTTCAAGAAGTCTTGGGAGAGAGATAAGATGAAGGAGAGACGAACGATTGCCTATTTCTCTATGGAGATAGCCTTTCAGACCCACATCCCTACATATAGTGGTGGCCTGGGTGTCCTTGCAGGAGATACGATTCGTGCCTCAGCCGATCTGGGCGTGCCAATGATTGCAGTGACGCTCCTTCATCGAAAAGGTTATTTTCGCCAGAAACTCGACCCGGACGGAGGGCAACAGGAGGAACCAGAGGAATGGAAGGTGGAGGATTTTTTGACAGAGATGCCACCGAGGGTTTCGGTAACCATTGAAGGCCGAGTCGTTCAGATTCGGGCCTGGAAGTATGAAGTTGAGGGAGAGGGTGGTTTCAAAGTCCCCGTCTTTTTTCTGGATACGGACCTTCCGGAAAACTCGGAATGGGACCGTACATTAACCCATTTTCTTTACGGAGGAGATCAATATTACCGACTCTGTCAGGAGGTGGTCTTAGGGATTGGTGGGGTGAGAATGCTTCGAGCCATTGGTTATGATCGTATTGAACGGTTTCATATGAACGAAGGTCATTCGAGTCTTCTTGTCCTTGAGCTTCTCAAGGAGGAACTCAAGAATAATGGGAAACCCCAGATCGATGAAGAGATTATCGAGAATGTGAGAAAGAGATGTATCTTTACAACTCATACCCCGGTTCCTGCTGGCCATGATCAATTTCCTCTGGATCTGGTTTATCGGGTTTTGGAATATCGTGATTTTATTCTTGGAATGAAAGAAGTTTTTTGTTGTGAAGGACTTTTAAATATGACCTATCTGGCACTGAGATTAAGTGGATACGTGAATGGAGTAGCAAGGAGACATGGAGAGATTTCGAGATTGATGTTTGCGGGATACACCATTGATGCCATTACAAATGGGGTCCATGCAGCGAGTTGGGTTTCTTTACCCTTTAAAAAATTATTTGATCGCTACATCCCTTTATGGAAAAAGGACAATTTCAGCCTCCGATATGCTCTGAGTATTCCGAAAGAGGAGATATGGAAGACTCATCAAGAGGCCAAAGAAGGCTTGGTTCGTTTTGTTTGGCAAAAAACAGGCGTCCAGTTGGAAATGGATTCTTTTACCATAGGATTTGCCCGCCGGGCTACGGCCTATAAAAGGGGTGACCTCCTCTTTACGGATATGGATCGTCTTAGAAGGATGTCTTCTGAGAGGGGCACTTTCCAGATTATTTATGCAGGGAAAGCTCACCCTAAGGACCATGAGGGGAAGGAACTGATCAGGCGGATTTTTCAAGCGATAAAACAATTAAGTCCAGAAGTGAAGATGGTTTATCTTGAAAATTATGATGTGGAGCTCGCACGATGGATAACCTCAGGGGTTGATCTCTGGTTAAATACACCTCAGCCCCCAATGGAAGCTTCAGGGACAAGTGGAATGAAAGCGGCACTCAATGGAGTTCCAAGCCTGAGTATTCTCGATGGATGGTGGATCGAGGGTTGTATTGAAGGAGTTACTGGATGGGCTATTGGAGAGAGGGGAGAAAGGTCTGATGTGAAAGAAGATCGATTAAAGGACGCCTCTTCTCTTTATGAAAAATTAGAGCAGAATATCCTTCCCCTTTTTTATCGAGATCGTGATGGTTATATCGAGGTGATGCGCAATGCCATTGCATTCAACGGTTCCTTTTTTAATACCCATCGGATGATCCAGGAATACGTGCTTAAGGCTTATTTTCGATAACTCCAGGTGGGACTGGGCTGGAGATAGGTTTTTCTCAGAGGGTACAGGGATGAAGATCCTGCTGAAAAGTTTTGTTGATTTTTATAAAGATGATGGGCCAATGCTTGCTGGCGCCATCTCTTGCTTCTTTATGATGTCATTTATCCCTTTCTTTCTATTTCTGGTGTCGATCTTTGGATATGTTCTCGGTCAACACAACCAATTTCATAATTTTTTTCTTTCTCAGGTTACCCATCTTTTTCCTCAGGTCACCTATAAGATGACAGGAGAGCTTCACTCCATCATTCAGTACCGAGAAATAGGGATTGTGACTCTTTTCATCTACGGGGTCTTTTCCTATCAACTTTATGTCTCTCTCGAGACAGCTATCCAAAAAATTTTTAAGGTGAAGACCAAAAGACCTATGATTTTCTCAGCCCTGATTGCGTTTATGATTGTTACCTTGCTCATTGTCCTCCTCATCTTCTCCTTTGGAATTTCAGGAGTCATCACCCTGACGGTAAAGCTTCAGGATTCCTTCCCGTGGTTAAAGAGTGGAGTCTTCATGCGCTTCTTCTCAAGGTTTCTCCTACCAGCCCTTCTTTTATTTCTTTTGACAACAGCCCTCTATATGCTTTTGCCCCGGAGAAAGGTTCTATTTCGTCACGCCCTCTGGGGCGGCCTTTTTACCTCTCTCTTTTTTGAAATGGCCAAACATGTTTTTACTTTTTATATGACATTCAAAATTTCTCGGCTCGGAGCGATCTACGGGTCTCTCACGATCATTGTGACGTTTTTAATGTGGCTTTTCTACTCCTCAAGCCTCTTCCTGGTAGGAGCTGAATTGGTTCATAACCTCGGAAACCAAAAATAAAAAGATTAATTATAATTGGAGGTCGAAAAATGAATGGATCAACTTTAAGAGGAGCTTGGAAGATTGGCACGGTGATAGGAATTCCTATCCGAATTCACTTTTCCTGGTTGATCGTTTTTGGGTTGATTACCTGGCTTCTATCTTCTCGATATTTTCCTCAGGTAACCCCAGATCTACCGTTTGTTTCATACTGGGTCAGTGGAATCCTGGCGGCTCTCCTTCTTTTTGCTTCGGTTGCTTTTCATGAACTTTCGCACTCATGGGTGGCTAAAAGGTATAAGCTTAAAATCGAAAGTATCACCCTTTTTATCTTTGGGGGAGTCGCTCAACTCAAAGGTGAGCCTCCTCACCCTCGAGCAGAATTCTGGATCGCCATTGCTGGCCCCCTCTCCAGTTTTTTTCTTTCCGCTCTCTTCTTCTTTCTCACGATGAATACGGCTGGGGGGAGTAAAGCCCTCTTTGCCTATCTTGCAAGACTCAATTTGATCCTGGGGATTTTTAACCTCATCCCAGGCTTTCCAATGGATGGGGGAAGGATTCTTCGCTCAGCTATCTGGGGAAAGAAGAAGGATTATTTTTATGCCACCCAGAAGGCTTCTTCTGTAGGGAGAGGAATCGCACTGTTTTTGATTTTTTTTGGTCTCTTCTCTGTTTTTACAGGGGGCCCAGGGGGGATATGGTTGATGTTTATTGGCTGGTTTCTCTACAGTGCTGCTCAGGCAAGTTATCAGCAGGCCACCCTTCAGGAGATTCTTTCGGGGATAAAGGTCAAGGACATTATGGTGAGGGAGATGCAGACACTCGATCCAACGATTTCTCTGGATGAGGCAGTGGATCGATACTTTCTTAAATATGGATATGGTGGATTTCCGGTGTTGGATCGAGGGAAATTTTTGGGGATCCTGACGCTTAAGGAAGTGAAGAATGTGCCCAGGGAGGATTGGGCAAGGGTCAAGGTTTCGGAGGTCTATGTTCCCCATGAAAGCCGCTGGGAAGTTTCACCCGAGGCTGATGTGATGAAGGCCCTTGAGTTAATGATTAAAGAGGATAAGGGTCGAATTATCGTGACTGATCGGGATCAAGTCGTCGGGCTCATTACAAGAAATGGGATCGCCCGATACGTTCAGCTCAAGGGAAAGTAAAGGGAGGGAGATGATAAGAAAGGATGCCGATTCTCGCCATTGATAATATCTTTGGAGAAATTGCTATTCTCCTTTTAATCGCTGCCGGAATGGGAGCCTTAAGCCTCTGGTTAAGGCAACCCCTGATCCTCGGATATATTTTTGTTGGAATTTTAGTAGGCCCTTCGATATTGGGTTGGGTGTCCGGACGAGACCAGATCGATCTCTTGGCACGGATGGGGATTGCGATGTTGCTTTTTGTTGTGGGCCTAAAACTCGATCTTCACTTAATCCGGACTCTTGGGCCTGTGGCGCTTGCAACCGGTTTAGGGCAGGTAATCTTTACCTCCATCATCGGCTACTTTTTGGCTTTGGCGTTAGGGCTGGCGCCCGTGGCAGCACTTTATGTAGCCGTGGCTTTGACCTTCTCCAGTACCATCATCATCGTCAAACTTCTATCTGATAAACGGGAAGTAGATACGCTTCATGGTCGAATCGCAGTTGGTTTTCTGATCGTTCAGGATATTATCGTGATTTTAGTGATGATCGGTCTTTCTGCTTATGGAAAGGCAGGGGTTTCAGAAAACCTTATTCAAACCCTCTTTCTTCTATTGCTAAAGGGCATAGCACTTCTTTTGGGAATTGGATTTCTCATGCGATATTTATTACCCTGGGTTCTACATTATCTCGCTCGATCGTTCGAACTTCTCATGCTTTTTTCGATTGCATGGGCCGTTTTTTTTGCAATTTTAAGCGAAACCTTGGGTTTCAGTAAGGAGGTAGGAGCCTTTTTAGCCGGAATTTCTCTGGCTTCTACTCGATATCGTGAGGCTATTGGAGCTCGATTGACCAGTCTTCGAGATTTCTTACTCCTTTTCTTTTTTGTTGATCTCGGAGCCCAATTAAAGATAGGAGAACTGGGTTATCAGATCGGACCTGCATTTACACTATCTCTATTTGTCTTGATTGGTAATCCATTGATTGTCATGGTCATAATGGGATTGATGGGGTACCGGGGGAAGACGGGATTTCTGGCTGGACTCACCGTGGCCCAGATTAGTGAATTTTCTCTGGTCCTCGGGGCCTTAGGGGTTACACTCGGACATATTGGACATGAAATCCTTGGATTAATCACCCTCGTGGGGCTCATCACCATTGGACTTTCTACCTACCTGATTCTTTATTCCCACGAACTCTATAAGCCTCTCGCTCGATGGTTAAGATTCTTTGAACGGAAAGTGCCCTATCGAGAAAAGAGGGAGGACCTAGGAGTGGATTCTTCAGCGGACATCATTCTCTTTGGTTTGGGAAGGTTTGGGGGAAACCTCTTACATCACTTGCAGCAACAGAACCTTATGGTTTTAGGTGTGGACATCGATTCGAGAGTCGTTTCGGAATGGAACCGTAAAGGGTTTAAGGCCGTTTATGGGAACGCAGAAGACCCCGAATTTCTTTTCACTTTGCCTCTCCATCAAGCCCGTTGGGTCGTTAGCACCATCCCCCAACTCGATGTGAATCTTGCTCTCCTCGATACACTCCATCACTATGGTTTCGATGGGCAAAAGGCCGTAACGGTTCACCATAGCCGGGATGCAGAAATTCTTAAAGAATCAGGGGCTGACCTTATCCTTTTTCCATTTGCCGATGCAGCAAGAGAAGCAGCAGAATTCCTTTTTAATAAATGAAGAATGGAGTATTAATGAAGGTAATCAGTTATGGATTGTGTTTGGTCACTCTTTTTAGCCTCTCCTCCCTTTCAGCAGAAGAAGGGATAGAAGGGGGATCCTCTTTAGAGACTGAGGAACACCTTCAGATTATTGTGAAGGGACTGAAAGGAGAGGAGTTGAAAAACGTCCAGTATGCTCTAAAGCCCCCAACAGGATTGGTGAGAGAAGGAAAAGTAGATAGACTCTGGTTAGAGCATTTTAAAAATCAGATTCCGGAAAAGGTTCGAAGGGCCCTTGAGCCTTTTGGCTATTATCATGTTCATACAGAGGTTTCCTTAGATCCACTTAAAGAAGGGAGATGGAAGCTTTATGTGGAAGTCAAACCTGGAAAGCCAGTTCGTTTAACCTCCGTTGAATTATCGATCAAAGGTCCTGGAGCAGAAGAGAAAGGTTTAAAAGATTTAGTAAAACCATTTCCTTTAAAAGTAGGAGATATTCTTTTACATCAAAAATACGAAGAGGCAAAAGGAAATCTTAAAGCAGAAGCACAAATTCTTGGCTATTTGGATGCGGAGTTTTCAGTCCATGTTATTCGAGTTTTTCGCAAAGAATATAGTGCCGAGATCGAACTTGTTCTCGACACGGGTCCTCGATATTATTTTGGAGAGACCCGTATTCTTGGTGCTTCAGAATATCCAGAACGCTTCCTCCGAAGATATATTGTTTTTCACCCGGGAGAGATATTTTCTTATTATGGGAGAGGGGGAAGTCCTTTTTTCAGCCAGAGAGATTCTCATGAATCCGTCAATCTCAATATTGATGGCTATTTCCATTCCAATGTAAAAGATACTCATGAAGGAAGAATCTTCGCAAAGTTTAAAGAGAGTTATTTTAAAGGACATTCCCTCCAGGGGAATTTAGAGCTCTCATTAAAAGACTCCATTTTTCATATCCAACAGGCCAAATTTAAGGGAAAAGGGTTTAGCCTTGTTGCGGGTGGATCTCTCCAGAAAGGGATTCAATTTCGTGCCGATATTGGCGATCTTTACACATTGATTCCGGGAGGGAAAGGAGTCTTCTTTGCAAAAGGATGGGGTCGATGGTCAAATGGTCATTTTGAGACAAAGGGAGAGATAAAAATCCTTCCAGGGGAAATCAGGTGGAGGCATAAAGGGGGGAACGATTAAGGCAATCTTTAGATCAGCAAATTTGAATTGGAATTGGAAGGAAGGGACTTTGAAAGGAGAGATCGCCTTTAATCTCTTGGAGTATGCTCATATGAAGGGTCATGTTGAACTGCCTTTGCCTGCCAGTTTTCCCACGGCTATTCAACCGGACGGTTTATTGAGACTTTCTGTTGAGGGTGAGTTCAGGGAGAAGGGAGTTTAACCTGCATTTCTTCCAGGGGTCATTCAGGAGAGTCAGGGACAGATCCATTTTTTCCTATCCGGAGAGGGCCCATGGAAAAACCCGGATCTGGAGGGGACTATTAAACTGAGTAACGCCGAAACCTATATTCCTGGATTGGGGATACCGCTCAAAGAGTTCAGGATGGAGGCAAAACTTAAAAAAGATGAGGTTCGAATCACTTCTTTTCAAACCCAATCCGGTGATGGGAAGATTGAGGGGGAAGCAACGATTAAAATAAAAGATTGGAGGGTTTCTCGTTACCAGGGCCGTCTCTATGGGGAACGCTTCAAAACGATTCATCTTCCAGAGCTTCAGGTATTGAGTAACCCTCGTATTGTATTTCATGGGACACCTCAAAAGATCTTTGTGAAAGGAGAGATTCGTCTTCCAGAGGTTTTAATCACAGGGCCTCCTACAAGGGAAGGAATTCGACCCAGTCCAGATGTGGTCATTGTTGATGCCCTGGAGGTAGAAGAAAAAAGGTTCCCCTTCTCTCATGATATTCAGATTCGAGTCCTCCTTGGAGAAAGGGTGTTCGTAAAATCCCACGGGATTGAGGCAAGACTGGTGGGTAGTCTATCTATCCAGTTTCAAGATCCCTCGAGGATGAATGCAGAGGGCGAAATTCGTGTGGCCGAAGGCCATTATAGTGCCTATGGCCAGAGGCTTGAACTCATCCGGGGACGGCTTCTCTTTACGGGAGGTCCAGTTGAAAATCCAACCATCGATGCCCTGGCTGTTCGAAAGATAGAAGAGATTCGGGCAGGGGTCGTGATCTCAGGTTCCTTAAAGAAACCGATTGTGAGGCTATATTCTCGTCCCCCTATGCCGGATACAGATATCCTCTCCTATATTATTTTAGGACAACCTCTTGGACATGGTGAAGGAGCAGTTCCTTCTCTTATGCAGGCGGCTGCGGCCCTTCTTTCTGCAGGAGAGTCAGTAGTTCTCCCGGGAAGATTTAAGAAACTATTTGGCCTGGATACTCTGGATATCACGACTCCCCCGGGAGAAGGTGAGGTCTCCCGGTCTATGGTGACTGTGGGAAAGTTCCTCACTCCAAAACTCTATATCAGTTTGGGTCGCTCCCTTTACACGGATTCCACTCTCCTGACATTCCGCTATACCCTTTCAAAACGATTGGAAATCCAGGCCACCACAGGAACCGAAAGCGGAGCCACCCTATTTTATAAAAATTGAATTTAGGTAAAGAAAATTGTTTAAAAAGAGACTCCCCCAAAAACGGATAGATAGTGAAGAATGAGATTCAATTCTGAAGGAGCCAGAGAAATCTCTTCTTTTTTAAATATATTGGTGATATGATAGGGTCAAATCTGTTTTCATCATAGGAGGACAAAATGAGACGGATACTGCTCGCGACGGATGGTTCGGAATATGCCCTTAAAGCTTCGTCTTACCTTGCACACCTTTATCGGGGTTCGTCGGACGTGGATATCACTATTATTCACATCTCTCCCCCTATTCCTCCTATCTATCGGGAGGAAAGACATGATCCTCAAATTCGAAAGGTTTATTCAGATTGGAAGAAGAAAAAAGAGGAAGAGGCCAGAAGATATATTCGTGAAGCGATAGAGGTTCTTCAGAATGGGGGATTTCAGAAATCTCATATTAAGGCGAAATATTCCCATCAGGTGATAGGAGTCGCTCGTGATATCCTTCGTGAAGCTGATGAAGGGGAATATGATGCCTGCGTGGTGGGGAAGAAAGGGATGGGGTGGTTTGATGATATGTTCCTCGGAAGTATCACCAGAAAGATTCTCGAAATTTCAGAGGACCGCCCTGTCTGGCTTGTCAGTGGAAAGAAGTGGGAGACCCGAAGGGTGCTGATCGCAATGGATCATACCTCCCAGATCGTTCAACTCGCCGGATATGTGGGTAAGATGTTTCAAGGATTGGAGGGAGTTAAAATAAAATTTTATCATTATTTTGCCCCGTTTCCAGAAAACTTTGCTCAAATCGAAAGGGAAAGAATAAGAGAATTTGAAAAACGGATCGTCGAGAAAGAGAGGGATCGAATGTTCCAATTCTTTGAGGATGCTCAAAAACTTCTCGAAAGAATGGGCTTCGGGAAGAAAGAGGTTTCTTTTGAAATTTTTAAAGGGGATTCCCTTTCGCCTAAAAAGGTTTCCCAGAGGGTGCTCAAAGAGATGCGGCTGGGGAGGCATGGAACACTGGTCATTGGACGAAGGGGAGCCACAAGAGCAAGGGAGTTCAGGTTAGGATCAGTGGCTTGGCGTATCACCACAGAAGCCCAAAATTGTGCCGTCTGGGTAGTTTGAAGATAAGAAAGGGTTGAAATTATTTTCAGATTTGATAGAATAATTAAAGGATTTATTTTAACCTTTTTTATTCCTTCCGATTTCCATCAGGCGGGACTCAAAACCTTTATGAGGTGAGTTTCGGAATTCAAAATTTTTTTCTTGCATTTTTATTTTTGATATGTAAAATAGATTCACCTTTTAATACTTGTGAAAAAATCCGCAAATTCAATCGTCAGAAAGGGGGTGATAATCCCAGAGATTAAAGGAGAACGAATTAATATTTCTCATCGAATTGAAAGGTAGGGAGATTATTAAGAGAAAAAAGAGAGGGTTTAAAATTTAAATCAAAGGAGGGGATATTATGAAAAAGTGGATAATTTATTCGGCCATGGTAAGTCTTCTTTGTTTTGCCCTTGGAGTAAGTGCTGAGGCTCAGCCCATTAAAATTGGAGCGGTGATCAACCTTACCGGTCCAGCCTCTACCTGGGGTCAGTATCATGCCAAGGGACACAGGGACTACATCAATTATGTCAATGAGGTGAAAGGAGGGATCGCCGGAAGAAAGATCGATCTTGAAATTGTTGATCATGCCTATAAAGTTCCTGAAGGGGTTAAGTTTGTAAAGAAGTTCTGTGAAGAAAAAAAGGACATGATCGCCACATGGGATGCAGGCACCGGCATCCAGATTAAACCCATTATTCAAGAATATAAAATCCCGACGATCAATTATTCTACCTATCAGGGAATTCTCAAACCTCCTATCGATTTCATGTACCTCCCCTTTGGAAGCTATATTTTAGATTCTTACGCTGTTCTTGAATATATCCGGACCATTCATAAAGGGAAGGAAGCCCCTAAAGTGGGTCTTCTCACCTATAATAATGTCTATGGAAGATCGATCCACGACCCAAGCAAGGAATATGCAGCAAAAAATAATATCAACATTGTGACGATTGAAGAGTTTCCTCCGGCTACGGTTGATCTCACCACGGAGATGCTCCGCCTGAAGAGTAAGGGAGCGGAATATGTTTTTATGCAGATTCTTCCTGCTGCGATTATTACTGCCCTTAAAGCAGCGGATAAGATTGATTATAAAGTTCCTTTCTTTGGAACCTGGACTTCGACCGATCCCGACTTCTTTAAACTTGGAAAGGGATTGATTCGGGATAGACTCTTTATGCAATTCTGTGGCGTTCTCCCCCAGGATAAGACCCCCGGGATCGAGATCCTTGAGAAACTTTGGGCCCGATACAAGACCGTGGATAAGTTCGACACCTCTTACTGGGAAGGGGTCGTGGTTGCCATGATTCAGGAAAGAGCGATTCACAGGGCAAGTGGATTGTATAAGACAATCAATTCTGAGACGATCAATAAGGCCATGGAGACTTTCCAGAACGAGGACTTTGGAGGACTTGTCCCATATGTTACCTACACGAAGGATAATCATGAAGGTTCCTTCAAAGGGAGAATTGTCCAGATCCATGAGGATGCGACCTACTCCCCCGTGACCGAATTTTTTACTCCTGGGAAAGAGAAAGTAAAGGTATTAAAGGCTCCAAAGTTGTAGAGAAAAATCTTATACGGGGAGATTAAATGAAGGCATTTCGTGGACAGCCCAGCATTTTTGCCTCCACTCAGCCCGATGAACGTCGGGCTGAGCTGGAGGTTAAACAGATTTATCTCAATTTTGGTGGGGTGATGGCCCTCCATAATGTTGACCTCACCGTCCATACAGGGGAGTTACTCAGCATCATTGGCCCCAATGGGGCAGGAAAGACAAGTCTGCTCAATTGTATCACGGGTTACTATCATCCCCAGCGAGGACAGATCTTTTTTAATGGCGAGGAGATTACTGGACTTCATCCCCATGAGATTACCAGGAAGGGAATCGGTCGTACCTACCAGAATATCGAACTCTTCCCCGGAATTACCGTTCTTGGCAACATGCTTCTTGCGCGCCATCTTTACTGCAACTACGGGATCGCAAAGGCTTCCGTCTTTTCCTCCTCTGTGAGGAAAGAGGAGGTTCGTCATCGAAGGATTCTTGAGGAGTTAATCGATTTTTTAGAGATGCAATCGATTCGAAAAAAACTGGTGGGTTCTCTTCCCTATGGATTAAGAAAGAGGGTTGAGTTGGGCCGGGCCCTTGCCTTAGAACCCAAGCTCCTGGTTTTAGATGAGCCCTTTGCCGGGATGACCCTTGAAGAGAAGGAGGACATGGTTCGTTTTCTCCTTGAACTGAACGCCGCCTGGGGGCAGACGATCATCCTTGTGGAACATGACATGTCGGTGGTAATGAGTATCTCCCAGAGGATTGTGGTGTTGAATTTTGGAGAGAAGATCGCCGAAGGTCCACCCGAAGAGATTCAAAACCACCCAGAGGTGATTAAGGCTTACTTAGGGGATACTACAAAGATTTAATATATTTATACCTTCCCAAAAATGACCCTATTGGAGCGAGATTGATGATGGAGGTAAAAAAGACAGACCGAATAGACCAACAGACCCTTCTCTCATTAATGAACTATACCCTCCCCCAGATTCTATTCCAGCAGGCAAAGCGTTTTGGATCCCAAAAGATTGCCATTCGGGAGAAGATGTATGGAATATGGCTCTCCTATAGCTGGGAGGATTACCTTCGGTATACAAAGCAGGTCGCACTCGGATTAAAAAGTTTGGGGCTACGGCGGGGGGAAAATATCGGGATTATCACCGATAATCACCCTGAATGGCTCTTTACCGAGATGGGAGCTCAGGCCATAGGGGCCATTACCGTAAATCTCTTTACCTCCTCAATTGCAAAAGAGTTGGCCGTGATGCTCAATCGTATTCAAGCTGTTTTTGTCGTGGCCCAGGATCAGGAACAGGTGGATAAGCTTCTTGAGGTCAAAAGGGACCTTCCCCATGTGCGAAAAGTAATCTATATTGATCAAACGGGGATGAGAACCTATGCGGGAAATCCCTGGCTGATGAGTTTTAAGGAACTCTTAGAACTTGGCGAAAAGGCCGATCAAGAACAACCCCAACTTTTTGAAGAGGAATTATGGAAAGGGAAACCCGATGAAGTAGCCCTCATGATTATGACCTCCGGAACCACAGGGATACCGAAGCTGGCCATGATTTCTCACCGAAGTTTCACTGAAATCGCAAGGAAATGGGTTGAGACCGCTCCAATCGGACCTGAGGATAACTGGATCTCCATTACCCCCACTGCCTGGATCGTCGATCAGATGTGGGGAATGGGGGTCGCTCCCCTTTCCGGAATGGCCATGAACTTTCCAGAGACACTGGAGACCCAGGCCGAAGATTTCAGGGAGATTGGCCCGGTCGTCATCATCACCTCTTCAAGGTTCTGGGAGGAACTGGCCTCGAAGATCAGGGTAAAGATGGCAGATGCAGGTTGGGTCAAGAGGAAGCTTTTCCATTTAGGGGAGAAGATCGGGGGGGCGGTCGTTGATCGAGAGTCCAAAAAGGAGCCGGTGCCTGGACTATTAAGGATTCTCCATAAGATATTTTCAAAAATTGTTTATCAACCTCTCCTCGATCGGGTGGGCTGTTCCCAGATTCGAGCCGCCATCACCGGAGGACATCCGATCAGCCCTGATGTGATTCGTTTCTTTCGTGCAAAAGGCTTAAACCTCAAACACGCCTACGGCCTTACAGAGGGAGGGGGAGTCTTTCAGGTTCAACCGGATAAGGAGGTTAAACCCGAAACGGTTGGAAAACCATTGCCTCGAACCGAGATAAAGATTGCCGAGGACCAGGAAGTTCTTGTGAAGACCCCTTCCTGTTTTGCGGGTTATTATCAGGATCCCGAAGCCACACAGAAGGCTTTAAGGGATGGGTGGCTTCATACGGGGGATGCTGGGTACATCGATGATGATGGGCATCTGCTCATCATTGGACGAAAAGAAGAGATTATGCGGACCAAGGGAGGGGATGCCATCTCTGCAGACTTTATTGAGACCCGCCTAAAATTTAGTCCCTATATCAAAGAGGCCGTGGTATGGGGAGAAGGACGGGACTATATCACAGGATTTATCAATATCGATTTTGGAAATGTTGGAAGCTGGGCCGAGGATCGGATGATTCCCTACACCACCTATACAGACCTTTCCCAGCGACCGGAGGTCGAAGAGCTCATTCTGAATGAAGTCCGACACGTCAACACCCAGCTTCCCAAACCGATGAGACTCAAAAAAATCATTCTCCTTTATAAACTCCTTGACGCAGATGATGAAGAACTCACCCGGACTGGAAAGGTCAGGCGAAAGTTTGTTTATGAACAGTACCTCAATTTGATCGAGGCTATGTACAGTGATCAGAAGGAATTGGAGGTCACCGGGAAGGTTCGTTATCGAGACGGTCACGTTGGCACGATTACGACGAAAGTAAAAATACTGACAGTAGAGTAACCTATTTAGATCCGAGATTCGAATCTCGAAATCCGATAAAATTTTTTAGATATCGAGGTCATGGGTCATCGGAGATTCTTTCCGGATTCGAATTTCACGCTTTGAATTTATTATTTAAGGGGGTTCCTTTATGGAATTCTTTTTCCAACTCATGGTTCAAGGTCTTTCTGTGGGGTTTCTTTATGCCCTTGCGGCCCTTGGCTTTGTGATGATCTTTAAGTCTTCGAGCGTGCTTAATTTTGCTCATGGGGAGCTCCTGGCTATCGGGGCATTTATCTTTCTCGTCTTCTCGGTGAGATTAAACCTTCCCATTCCGATTGCCTTCATTTTTACTCTTGCCGGAACCTTTGCATTAGGGTTTATCATTGAGAGACTCTTTCTTCGTCCCCTGATCGGTGAGGCGTTGATCGAAGTGATCATGCTCACCGTAGGTCTAGCGGCCATGTTCAAGGGTCTCCTGCTGGTCATCTTTGGAGGAAACCTTTTTAATTATCCTGATTTCCTTCCAAAGGGGCTTACCATTCAATGGGGGGCAGTCGTCATTCAACCTGTCTATGTGGCCTCTTTTATTATTGGGATCATCTTCCTTTCGGTCTTTGGGTTCTTTTTCAAATACTCCTCTCAAGGAATCTATATGAGGTCGGTTGCAGATAATCAACCTGCAGCGCTATCCCTCGGAGTCCATGTCCGAAGGGTTTTTGCCCTCTCCTGGGCCATTGCCTCTCTGGTCTGTGCCCTGAGTGGCATTATTCTTGGAATTATGAACGGAATCAATGTTCATGACATCAGTGTGATGGGATTGAAGGTCTTCCCGGTCGTGATCCTCGGAGGACTGGAGAGTATTGGGGGGGCCATCATCGGGGGGCTAATCATCGGATTGCTTGAAACCTTCACGGGAGGATATGTTTCCACCTCGCTTAAAGAGGTGATTCCCTTTGTGGTGCTCGTCTTTATTCTTTTGGTAAAACCTTACGGGCTCTTTGGATTGGTGGAGATCGAGCGGGTATAAGAGAGGAGATAGGAGGAAGAATGAGAAAACTGAGATTTCATCCATGTGGAAACTATAAGGAGAGTTATGAAGAAGAGCTCTCGATATTTACAACAGACTTTGGAAGACTATGGACGGGGATAGGACTCATTCTTCTTTTTGTGGTTATCCCTGCGATCTCCAACCCCTATCTTTTATATGTGATCAATCATATCGGGATAGCCGCCATCGCGGCGATCGGTCTCAATATCCTCATTGGATATACTGGACAGATCTCCCTGGGGCATGGAGCCTTTTTTGGGGTAGGAGCCTATGGGGCTGCGATTCTGTCAACAGCCGTAGGGTTTCCATTCTGGCTTTCCGTCATTGGTGCCGGGGTGATTACGGCGTTGGTCGGGATGGTCTTTGGGATTCCTTCCGCAAGGCTCAAACATCTTTACCTCACGATTGCTACTCTTGCCGGTCAGTTTATTCTTCAATATCTTTTTGTCTCCTGGGAAAGCCTTACTGGAGGACCGATGGGAATCATGCTTCCCCGGGCAACCCTACTTGGTTTCGATGTCAAAGGAGATCGTTCTTTTTATTATGTCATATTTGTATGCTTTGTGATCATGACCTGGATTGCGGTCAATCTTATGCGAACCCGATATGGACGTGCTTTTATTGCCATTCGAGATAACGATCGGGCTGCCGAGGGAATGGGAATTCCTATCTTTCGGTATAAGCTTCTCTCTTTTGCCATCAGTTCCTTCTATGCCGGTTTTGCAGGTGGTCTTGCGGCCTTCTATATTGGAAGTATTACCCCTGAACCCTATACATTGATGCTCTCGATCGAATACATTGCGATGATTATTATCGGGGGCTTAGGAAGTATCCCCGGGTCGGTATTTGGAGCCATTTTTATCACTTCTTTAAATGAGATCTTAAGCCATACGACCCAGTTTTTTATGAACATCGGCGTATTGACGAAGGTGGCTCTGACGATAGCACCCCTTCGGGAGTTCATTTTTGGATTGGCAATCGTTCTCTTCATTATTTTTGAACCCCGGGGATTGGCAGAGGTTTGGCGAATCATTAAATCAAGCTTTAAACTCTGGCCTTTTTCATATTAAGATTAAAAAGGTGGTGAGGTAAGAAATGGAAGATAACCTTCTTCTCCAGATCAATAATATCAGTGTCGTCTACTCGGATGTGATTCAGGTCCTCAAAGGGGTTTCCCTTGAGGTCAAGAAAGGACAGATCGTTTCTCTTCTTGGAAGCAATGGAGCAGGAAAGACAACCACTCTCAAGGCCATTTCAGGACTCCTTAAACCCGAAAATGGAAAGGTCACCGAGGGAAGTATCATCTATCAGGGCCGCCCGATTCATAACTCAGCACCAGAAGAGATTACCCGTTTAGGAATCATTCAGGTTCACGAGGGTCGCCAGCCCTTTAAGTATCTCACCGTGGAGGAAAACCTTAGGGTTGGAACCGCCACCCGATGGGGAAAACCCTATAAAAAGGACCTTGAATTGGTCTATCATTATTTTCAGCCGTTGGTCGCCCGGAAGAATCGGCTGGCCGGATACTGCAGTGGTGGAGAACTTCAGATGCTGGTGATGGGTCGAGCCCTGATGGCTCAGCCAAAACTTCTTCTCCTTGATGAACCTTCTCTGGGACTTGCTCCTTTTCTGGTCAGAGAGATCTTTGAAATCATAAAGAGGATCAATGAAGAGCAGGGAACGACCATCATGCTGGTGGAGCAGAATGCCAATATGGCCCTTCAAATTGCGCATTATGGTTATGTCATGGAGAATGGAAAGATTGTGATGGAAGATGAGGCGGTAAAGCTGAGGGAGAATCCCGATGTGAAGGAGTTTTATCTCGGAACAGCGACCTCTGGGGCACTAAAATCATATAAAGATGTAAAGGCATATAAGAGGCGTAAACGATGGCTATAAACAACATTGCGTAAGGCGTCAGGAGCGTGGAGTAAGGGGATAGAGAGAAAATATCGGGCGACTTGAGTCGCCTATTAAAAATTCCTTATTTGTGAAAAATTGCACTGAAAAGGGGATGATGAGTTAAATGGATATCCATATCGGGGAGATACTGGCAAGAAACGCAAGGCTCTATCCCAATGAGATAGCCCTTATAGAAAGGGCACCAGCCGAAGGAAAGAGAAAAGAGATTACCTGGAAGCAATTCGATGAGAGGGCGAATCGGTTCGCCAATGCTTTGATGCAGAGAGGAATTGTAAAAGGGGATAAGGTGATTCATCTCATGATGAATTCCATCGATTGGTTGATTGCCTATTTTGGTATTATTCGGACAGGGGCCTGGGCAGTGCCGCTCAATTTTCGTTTTACGGGGAATGATATTAAATATTGCTGCGAGGTAGCTGAACCTAAGGCCATGGTCTTTGGAGAGGAGTTTGTGGATCGAGTGAACGAAATCAAGGATGATCTATCTACAATCCAATATTATTTCTTTGTGGGAAAGGAAGTGCCCGGTTACGCGGAGTCTTTTGAACGAGCTCTCGATAGAGCCCCCTCGACCCCCTCCAATGTTGTGATCACTTACCATGACCCCTGCGGTCTTTATTTTACATCCGGTACGACCGGACAACCCAAGCCTATCCTTCTTACACATAAGAATATGATCTGTGCCTGTATTACGGAGAATCATCATCATTTTCAGACACGAAAGGATAACTTTATTCTTATTCCTCCCCTTTATCATACCGGGGCAAAGATGCACTGGTTTGGAAGTTTTATTGTGGGGGGACGGGCAGTCATCCTGAAGGGAGTGACTCCTGAGTATATTCTTGAAGCCATTCATGAAGAGAAAGGCACACTTATTTTCCTTCTGGTTCCATGGGCTCAGGATATTCTATTAAAAATTGACAGTGGAGAGATTAAACTTAAAGATTACGATCTCACCCAGTGGAGACTGATGCATATCGGGGCCCAGCCTGTTCCTCCTTCTCTGGTCAAACACTGGAAGGAGTATTTCCCTACCATGGCTTACGATACCAATTATGGATTAAGTGAGTCTACCGGTCCCGGATGTGTCCATCTCGGGATAGAGAATGAACATAAGGTTGGGGCCATCGGACTGCCAGGGTTTAACTGGGAAGCACGGATTGTGGATGAAGAGGGAAGGGATGTTCGACAGGGGGAAGTGGGAGAGCTGGTCGTCCGAGGGGATGGGGTCATGAAGGAATATTACAAAAACCCTGAGGCCACGGCGAAAGCGATTCGAAATGGCTGGCTTTATACGGGAGATATGGCCAGACAGGATGAAGAGGGATTCATCTATCTGGTTGATCGAAAAAAGGATCTGATCATCTGTGGGGGTGAGAATGTTTTCCCTGTGGAGGTTGAAGATTTTCTTCACACCCTGCCAGGGGTGAAGGATGTGGCGGCCATTGGATTTCCGGATGAACGATTGGGGGAGATCGTAGGAGTGATCATTGAGGTGGTGCCCGGGAAGACCCTCACGGAAGAAGAGGTTTTTAAATTCTGTGAACAACTCCCAAAATATAAACGGCCGAGAAAGGTGATCTTTGGGGAAGTTCCACGAAATCCGACCGGAAAGATCGAAAAGCCCAAACTCCGGAAGAAGTATATCGGGGTGGAAGAGGCCTTTAAGATAAAATAAAAGATTCTGGAAGATAAGGAGAGGCGAATGAAGGTTTCTTCTTCATTCGCCTCTCCTTTTTATTAATGGGGAAGAAATAAAAAAAGTATGTTATTCTTAAATTAAATGAAGGAGGAGAGGATATTCTTAGGGATTGATATCGGTTCCTACAATTCCAAGGGAGTCTGTTTGAATCATCGGGAGACTCTGGCCTCCTTTGAGTGCCTCTCTCGAGGGGACTACCGGGCGACGGCCGAACAGATCAAAAAGGAACTCCTTCATCGGTCGGGAAGGAGAGAAAGCGAAATCTTCCGGACGGTTGCTACAGGGTTCGGTGCCCAACTCGTTTCTTATGCTAATGAGACGAAAACGGATATATTATGTCTGTCAAAAGGGGTCTCTTCAATTTTTCCCTTCGCGAGAACGGTAGTTGACATTGGGGATCTTTATACCAAGATCGTCCGGATCGATGGGAGAGGGACGGTTCATAACTTTCTCTTGAGTGGAAAGTGTGCAGGTGGGAGTGGTCGAATTCTTCTCGTGATGGCGAAAGTATTACAGATCGAGGTCGAGGAGATTGGAGAGTTATCGCTAAGGTCCAAGAAGAGGGTGGATTTTCATACGGGATGTGCCGTCTTTTCAGAATCGGAAGCCATCTCAAGGATCGCTGAGGGCGAAAGGAAGGAGGACTTATTGGCTGGCCTTCATCGAGCCCTTGCCGCTCAAATCC
>CALIBK010000053.1 GCA_938045955.1 uncultured bacterium
TCCGAGGAGAGGTTCATAAGGAGGATCATTGCTGGTCAAGATATTGAGATTTGACTCTTTCCACCCAGAGAGCTCGAGGTCTTTTCGCTCGGGAAACCACCACCCAAAACTGAGAATAATAACTTTAGGGTCTATTTCCGAATCCAGCCTTGCTTTCTGTTTAATGGACCCTCTTTTGGTTTCAATCACTATCCAGTCTCCATCATTGATTTCATACCGGGTGGCGGTTTCTGGATGAATCAGAGCCACAGGTTCTGGAGAATATTTTCGCAGGAATGGGAGATTTCGATAAGCAGAGTGAAAGTAGAAAGGGTCTTTTGAAGAGGTGAATAGCAATGGATAAGAAGAAGTTTCCTCTGAAGAAAGGAGTTCCCATTCAGGAGGATCCTGATAAAAGGGAAGAGGGGGAAGCCCCCATTCCTTAAGTTGCTCGGAATAGATCTCTACCTTCCCTGAAGGGGTTCGAAACCCGTTTTTTTCATAGGTTCGATATTCCCAATTCCCTTTTAATATCCCTATGGATTTAAACTCTTCGTAGGTTAGTCCTGCGGGTTTAAGAATTTCATCAAGGCAATCCCTTAAATCCTTCCAGAAGAATTCCGAATATCCTAATTGTTTACCGAGCTCGTTGATAATTTTCGAGTCGGGCCAGCATTCCCCTTTAGGTTCGACAATCTTCGGTCGAGCCAGAATGAACCCATGGGGAAGACCGAGGTGGCCGATGTCATCAAATTCGAAGTTGGTTGCTGCAGGTAAGATAAGGTCGGCCAGTTGAGCAGTAGGAGTTAAAAAGATCTCCGACACAGCCAGAAACTCAAGTTTCTTTAGGGCTTCATAGGTTTCCTGGGCATTGGCATAACTGAGCAGTGGGTTTCCACCCTGGATATACATCATTTGGATCGGGTATGGTTTTTCGGTGAAAATGGCTTTTATTACCTTCTGCGAGGGTACAAATCCCATCGTGGTGGCGAGCCTGAATTCGGGGGTTAAAATTTTCTCTCTTTTATCCAAAAATCTTTTACTCAAAACGAGTTCTCCAAGTCGAAGGATGGGAGGGGCGGGCCGATTGACATTCCCTCCGGGAACCTCCAGATTTCCAGTAATGGCCATCAGGATCAGAATGGCCCTTGCGCACTGAAAACTATTGATCGTATGTTCAATGGCATTCCCCCACTGGATAGAGGTGGGTTTCATATTTCCAATAAGATGGGCTGCTTCGAGAATTTGATCTTCTGGAATCCAGGTAATTTTTGATATTTGATTTAAATCATATTGTCGAAGGTATTCCTTTAGTTCTAAAAAGCCTTTGGTCCAGTTGCTGACAAAGGCTTCATCATAGAGTTCCTTATCGATCAGGATTTTGAGAATTCCTAAGGCAAGAGCTAAATCCGTTCCGGGTCTTATTCGAAGCCATAGATTGGCTCTGGAGGCAAGCCCTGTTTTCCTCGGGTCGATCACAACCAATTTTGCTCCATTCTTAAGGGCCCGAAGGAGCTGTGAACCGATAATTCCTTCTTCGTTCGTCTGAATGAGATTACTTCCCCAGACGACCACACAGGCTGGAGAATGGTCATAATCGGGGATTGGAAAGAACCCACAGGTGAGATGAGAAGCCGTTTCTCTGGGCATATGACAGACATTCCCCGGAGTAGAGATATTGGGGACCTGAAGAAGATTGGCCAGGCGAAGAAGGAGAAAGAGCTCAAGTCCCTTTGGGGTCCCCTGAGCAAAGGCAATCGATTGGGGGCCTTCGGATTCAATCGCCTTTTTTATTTTTTCTGATAATAGACCCAATGCCTCATTCCAGGAGATTCTTTCCCACTTTCCCTCTCCCCGAGTCCCTTTCCTTCGCATTGGATAGAGCAGACGATCAGGATGGTTGAGTCTTTCGATTTGAGCCATTCCTTTGGCACATAGGGTCCCACGATTTAAAGGGGATTCGGGATCTCCTTCGATTTTTACAATCTTTCCATCCTCCACATGGACCAAGAGTCCACAGCCTCCATGGTCCATTCGTGCACAGAAAGTTCTATAAATCATGAGATTTCTCCTTTACTTTTGATTAACACGAGATTCCTTATATGACAAGACTTTTCCCTATTCCTTGAGTCACCCCTCAGCGAAGGGTGGAAATCATTTCGGTCTGAAAGGGATATTTCCGAAACCCTGAGAATGCAGATGGATTCCGTATAAAAAGGAATACGAAATGATCCACCATGACCGATGGATTACTAATTGATGGAGTGCTTCCTTGACCTTTGAGGGAGGATTTGCTATTCTTTTGATTAAATTTAACAAAAGGTGAGGAGAAAGGGAAATGGAGAAGAGGATTCAGATTTCGGTAATTCTCAATAATGCCCCGGGGGAGCTTGCTAAGATGTGTGAGGTATTGAAGGCAGAGGATATCAACATCCTGGCAATGAGTATTCAGAATGCCAAGGATTCAGTGAAGGAATTATTCAATATGAGAGAGAAGACAGGCCGAAGGATAGCCCTGGCTGAGAGTTATCGGAGTATTCTCAAGGATTCTTCGGATTATTCATTGATAAGAATTCTGGTCAATAAGCCCGAGGAAGCCGAGAAGGCCTTGATTCGAGCGAACCATCTCGTCCATACCGATCAGGTGTTGGTATTTAAGCTTATCAATCAACCCGGGATGCTGGGAAGAGTGGCCAAACGATTCGGAGAGTCAGGAATCAATATTGATTACATTTATGGTTCTACGATGGAACAGGACCAGGAAGCGATGTTTATTGTCCATATCGCGGAGGCCGATCTTTCGAAAGCGGAGGAGGTCTTTAAAGATCTTTAATGAAGGTCGAGGCCTCATTTAAACTCAAAAGAATACTCTGAACCCATCACAGGAATTCCGACCAATCCCTCCCCATTCCATATTTCTCTAAGAATTCTTTAATCAATTGCTCGGCGACCACGAATCGCTGGATCTGGTTTGTCCCTTCATAGATTTGGGTAATCTTAGCATCTCTCATTGCTCTCTCCAGGTTTCCACCCCTCAAGCACCCATATCCTCCAAGGATCTGGACCGAATCGGTGGCAACCTTCATCGCTACATCGGAGGCAAAATATTTGCACATCGCAGAGTATTTAGTGGCATGGGGAAGCCCTTTGTCCAAATACCAGGCCGCTTTATAGACCAGAGCCTTTGCTGACTCAATCATGGTCGCCATCTCTGCAAGCATAAATTGCATCCCCTCAAGTTTTGCAATGGGTTTTCCAAACTGTTTTCTCCTCATGGCAAAAAGGGTAGCCACCTCCATGGCACTCTCTGCAATTCCAAGAGCCTGGGCTCCCACAGCTGGCCTGGAACGATTGAGGGTCTCCATTGCAATTCTGAATCCATCGCCTTCTTCTCCCAGAAGGTCTCTCGGAGAGACTAAAACCTGATGAAAAGAGATGGTACAGGAGGGAATTCCTCTCATTCCGATCTTATCATCCTTGGATCCAAAGGTCATTCCCTCAAGGCTTCGGTCCACGACAAAGGCTGATATCCCACGTCTTCCTCGATTCGGATCAGTCTTGGCAAAGACGATATATTTATCTGCAACCCCACCGTTGGTCACAAAGCTTTTCTTCCCCTCCAGGAGATAATGGTCTCTGGTCCTTTTTGCGGCCATCCGGATGGAACCCACATCCGAACCGGCCTGAGGTTCTGTCAAGCAAAAGGCCATGATGAGATGCTCCTCGGAGATCTTTGGACAACATTCCTTTTTCTGTGCTTCATTCCCAGCGATCAGGAGTGGAAGCGTCCCAACTGTTTGGACGATGACTAAAAGAGAAAGAGAGGCGGAGACTTTTGCGATCTCCTCAGAGACAATACAAAGAGAGGTAATATCCCTTCCTGTTCCACCCAGTTCCTTTGGAATCAGAATCTGAAGGTAGCCTTCCTTGAAAAATCGATGGATCATGTCATAGGGAAACTCGTCACTCTCCTCAATCTCTTTCGCCCTTGGTTTGACCACCTTCTCTACCGTCTCTCTCACCTGTTTCAGTAAAGGCATATAGTCTTCATTATATTCAAACATCGGGTAAAACCTCCTTTGGATTTTTTTCAATCCACCCTGAGGAAGGAATGATAACATTTAACATAGAAGTTCTCAAAAAGGAATCTGGAATCCCTTACCGAAGGGTGGGAATCATGTTGGTCTGACAGGGGTGTTTCCAAAATCCTTAGAACGCGGATGGATTCAGGCTTAATCCTCACCCATGACTGATGAATTAAAAGGAAAGGACTTATTTTTCTTGATTTTCAACCGGTTTTCTGTTAATGGTTCAAGGTCATTATGGAGAGGGGGCTTCATTGAATATGAAGAGAATAGGATTGATCCTTTTAATGGGAATTTTCCTTATCAGTGCCTGTGGCGGAAGTTCGAAAACAAGAAAAGGGGATAGGACTTTGAGTATTGAGGAGCACTTTCAACTGGGCTATAAGGCTGCGGAACGAGGGAACTTAGAAGAGGCAGAAAGAGAGTTTAAAAAAGTTCTGGAATTGGACCCGAGAAATGCTCCTGCCCATGTGAATCTCGGGATTATTTATGGAAGAATGGGAAAGGAGGATAAAGAGATCGGAGAGTATAAGAAGGCCTTACGTTTAAATCCCAATTTGCCGGAAGCCCATTTCCATTTAGGAGTTGCATACAGTGAAAAAGGGGAATATGAAGACTCGATTTTTCATTATAAGAAAGCCCTTCAGATGAACCCGAACTATGTGGAGGCACATAATAATCTTGGAAATATCTATTTAAAACAGGGGAAGATGGAGGAAGCCCTTTTGGAATATAAGAAAACCATTGAGATAAAACCTGATTATGCCCGGGGATATTTCAATATTGGTAATCTATATCGTCAGAAGGGGGAGATCGAGGAAGCCCTCCCATATTATCAAAAGGCTCTGGAGATCAACTCTCAATATGGAGAGGCACACTATCATCTTTCCTACCTCTATTACCAAAGAGGAGAATATTCTTTGGCCATTCAACATGTGGATCTGGCCCGGAAGTTAGGTGTACCGGTAGATCCCCAGTTTTTGGACCTCCTCAAGGTCCATCGTCAGAAGGATTAAAATCTCCCCTCGGGATCATCCTGCTTGATTTTTCACTCTTTTTTTGATAGGTTTCTGTAAAAAAGGAGGAGACGATGATCCCAGCATCAGAAATTAAACCCGGCATGGTTCTTCAAATCGAAAGAAGTCTTTATAAGGTTTTGGCTTCGGAGTACCATATGAGTGGCGGGAAAATGGGTGGGATTGTCCATGTCAAATTAAAAGAAGTTCGTACAGGACTCCTTCTTGAGAGGAAATTCAGGCCCGAGGAAAAGATCAACCAGGTGGAACTGGACCGAAAAACGATGGAATACCTTTATGAGGATCCTGACGGATACTATCTCATGGATCCAGAGACCTATGAACAGATTCAACTGGATCGAAATCTTTTAGAAGCCTTTCACCCTTTCCTTCAGCCTAATATGAAACTCCCCGTTGAATTTCTGGATGGTCAACCTGTGAATGTCATCTTACCGGAATGGGTGGAATTAGAAGTCACCTCCACACCTCCTCCCATTAGTAGCCTGACAGATGAGGTTTATAAACCGGCCACCCTCTCCAATGGGATGCAGATTCAGGTTCCCCAATTTATTAAAGTCGGAGATGTGGTGAAGGTGAGTGTAGCCACCAAGAGGTATCTCGAAAGGGCCAAAAAATAGAGAATCAATTATCCATAGCTTAGAAAGGAAGAAGGAAAGGATGGAAACGAGAAAGGCAATTTTAGATTTTCAATATTCTGAGAAGATGAAGTCAGGACTGATAATCGGGACCGTATTGCTTGAACAGGTCATGTCCCTCCAAAAAAAGGAGGAGCTTCTTGGGGGGCAGAAGGTCCTGATTGGTTATCTGGAAGCCCTTTTGAGGGAGCTCCGAATTGCAGAAAATGTTTTAGGGTTAGCTCATTATGAGG
>CALIBK010000054.1 GCA_938045955.1 uncultured bacterium
AAGATTTATTGATCCAAAAGAAAAAGAGGCCTTGACCCAGCCCTCTCAGGAGAAAGAGCCGTAGGTATACTCTCAGAAACTCTTCCATCCTCATTCGGAATCGAAAGGAAAGGGTCTCCCTTTTCTTGTCAGAAGGGGTGGAGCGTGTTATTATATTTAAAGAAATAAAGAAAGAAAGGTAAAGAAGATGAAAGCAAACGGATATCAAACTCAGGTCATGGACCTCTATCAATTTATTAATTCCCGTCTCTATTTCAACCGGCCTGACCTTGAGATTAAAGGAGAAAATTTTAACTCAACCATCCTTTTTGGCTTGCTTACGGGGTTAGTTCAGGGAAAGGAGTTGATCATTGGAGAACCAGGATTGGGGAAGACGACTTCTGCTGAATTTGTGGGATCCCTTCTTTATCAATATCCATTAGGAATGATATGGGGAAGCGAGGTTTCAGGTCATCCTGAACAGACAGAGGAGAAGATCATCGGTCGACCCGATCTTGGAAAACTCAATCAGGGGCAGGAAGATGTGGTATGGAGCTATTTCTCCCAGATTCCGATCAAGATCGTGGATGAGATCAACCGTCTTCCAGAGACCAAACAGAGTATGATTCTGGATGGAGTGGATCGGGGCAACTGGGAATATCTTAATGAGATGATCATCAATGAGGAGTATTGTTTGTTCGCCACAGCCAACTATCAGGACGGGGGGACAAATACGTTAATCGCTCCCTTGGTGGATCGGTTTGATGTCATGGTCGAGTCGAGATATCCAGGGCCCAATCTTTCATTTCTCATCGGAAAGAGCAAGGGGAAGGATCAGATCTTAAGACACCCCAAGTTTGAGAAGGAACTCTATCGAGTTCTTACCTCGAAGATGGCCTATGAGAGAAAGATGGCCCAGGCCGAGGAGATCTGCAATGCCTTTGGGGAGTACCTCTCTAAGACCATCGGGGTAAGACCTCTTCGAAAGGAGGATCGCGAGAAGATTCGATCAGAAATTGAAGCGATGGAATTTGACCTGGATGCCAGCGCCTTTACCCGAATGCTACTGGCAGAGCTCTCCTTCTGCGATCGCTATGGGCAGAAGAGGATAGTTGAGAGCTGTGAGGAAGGGTGTCATTATACGGGATATCTTTGCCATCAGATTAAAAACTGTGCCTCCAACCGACTCCCCATTTCGATTAAACTTTATGCTCAGGGCCTGGCGTGGCTGTTAGGGGATTCGGAGATTGACATTGAGCACGTAAAAGCCGTGATGCCTTATGCCCTTTCTCACCGAATTCAATGGAAAGATCAGGTCCTTTCTCAGAAGGAGAAAGCCAAGAGGGATGATCCGTTCCAGATCTACCTGGCAAAGGAAGCCGTAAAAATCGTTGCCCAGAGATATCGAGAACAGGGAGACCATTTAAAAGATGCTTTAGCGATTGGATCGAAGATCTTTCAGGGCGAGCCCCTTGAGCCTCTGGAGGGGGATCATCCTCTTTATGTTGAGATTCGAAAAGATGCCATTGGGCGACGAAATTAAAGGTAGATCTTCAGAGGCCATGAAAACGAACCATTCCCAGAAGAGACCACCCCTCCAAACCCTATTCAAAGAGGGTCTGAAACCTCAAAACCCTTTCGAGGAATTCCAGTCCTTTGTGTTTAAAAAAAGGGAGATCCCCCTGGACCATATCGTCCAATCCAGTGAATTGGTGATGGATAAAATAAGATTGGGTTATGAGAAGCTCCTGGAAGAGGAAGCCAAAGAACTTGTGTGGATGGTTCAATATAATACAATTATCAAGGCCTACGAGGTTGCAGAACGGTATATCAGAGATATCGACTATACGGCGGAAGACATCGAGGACTTCTGCTTTGCCCTGGAGAATACCCACAGAATTCCTTATCTCATTCCAGGACCTGCGGGGATCTATATTTCAGCCCTGTGTAACTATGCTAAAGAAAATGAAATCGTATTGAAACTCTCTGAGCTGAAGACGGAGATTAACCTCATCGGGTTTCGCCTTCCAAAGGATAAACGAATGATTATCGAAGGAGATACGGGTGATTTTACAGGGATTAGTCTTGAAGGTGGGGAGTTAGTGATTGAAGGGAGTGCAAAGAACTGGACTGGAGCGGGAATGAGATCAGGAAAGATCTTGGTCAAAAAGAATGTCGGTCTTCATACCGGGGAATGGATGATGGGAGGGGAGATCTATGTGGGAGGAAGGGTCAGAGGATTGGGCAATGTGGTCGAAGGGAAGATCTTTGAAAGGGAGAAATTGATCTATCCCGGAAAGAGCCGGTATCCCAATCACTACTATTAAATAAAAAGTTTTATCTCAAATGGAAGACAAAAAATTACAGGAAATTCTTGAGGAGATTTGGCCACGTCTAAGAAAGAAACATCTATACCCTGAAATTCCCGTGCCCCAGATTAAACCTATTCAGGAATCCCTCGCGGAAGGGGAAGAGAACAGTGAAGGGGTTGGATTGGAGATCAAAGACAAGGTGATGACCCTCAACCCCCTCTTCATCGCCTCCATGGAAGGGAAGATGTCCAGAGAAGAGGTTATGGAGGCCCTCCTGGATCATGGAATTACTCATTATACTTTCTGCCCATGGGATTTTCAGACCCACCTAATGATTTATGCCGAAGCCAAGAAAGTGATGGGAGACAAAGAGACGGCCAAAAGGGTCGCAAATTATTTCATTGATGTGGTGGCGGATACCCATTGTGTCAAGCATCGCTCTACCCAGATCCCCGAGCTCCATCGACATCTCAAAAAAGGACCGATCCAAGAGGTGATTCAATCCCTCTATGAAAAGATTTGGGGGGTTGATCTCGGGATCTCCAGTTCAAAGAAGGAAAGTCGGCTTCAGGCAGAGACCGTTCGAAGACTCATGCGAATACCTTATCTGGACCGATCTCGATGGCCCGAGAGCATTCGGAAATTTGCAAGGTCCCTGAAGCCCCTGATTGCAGCCGAACAAAAGGAACAGAGAGGAAAAGGGGGGAAAGGAGATTCAAATCCACAAGGAGACCATGATTTAGACCACTATTCCTTTGAGGAGATTGATAGTGGACTGAGAGAGTATGCCCGAAAAACCATGGATCTGGCTCAATTTCGAGAGGTCGTCGAAGATTTTTCTGAAGAGTTAAAAGAGATAGGTTACGGCGCAGAAGGAGGGATGGGAAGAGGTCGAAGTGCCCCGATTGATGCCGATATCCTTTTTTACATGAAGTTAGCCGAAAATTATTCTATTCCTTTGAGAAAACTCCCCTTAGAGGAAGGAGGAGATCTTCATCCCCACTCTCACTATCCCTGGGAAGTGGGATCCCCCTATCAGGATGTAGATATCTGGACCAGTTTTGGTAAAATCATGCCCGGAATTACTCAGGTCTGGAAGAAGAAGGAAGGAAGAGGAAGGTTGAAGATTGAAGGGGCTCCCGATTGCCTTATTATCATCGATTCCTCTGGGAGCATGATTAATCCTCGAAAGAACCTCTCCTATGCTGTGTTAGGAGCTGCCTGTGCGACCAATGCCTATCTGAGGAACGATTCGAAGGTCGCCGTTTATAACTTCAGTGACGCTCCGATGGGAGGCCGTGATATCTTGGATTTTACGGATGACCGGGAAGCGATTTATCGAAGCCTATGTAAATACTTCGGTGGGGGAACGGCTTTGGACCTGGATGATATTTTACCTTTGATCAGAAAGAAGACCCCCCTTGATCTTTTTATCATTACCGATATGAAGATCACCAATCTGGAGACATTGATTGGATTCTTTGGACAGATCCAGAATCGGGTGACGGCTGTTCATATCGGAGAGAATCCTTATGCCACCCGGTTTGAGAAGGCCTTCGAGAAAAGGAAGAATATCAGTATTTTTAAAGTGAAAAGAAAAGAGGATATCCCTCATATCGTCCTTGGAAGTATTCGAGAATATTTTAATCCAGTTGAAAAAAGGCGTTAATCTAACCTAAAGTCTCACTTCCTCTCTCCTACCCTGATTTTGAAAGATTGAATTTTTAATAAATGGAAGATAAAATAAATCAACGAGAGGAGGTTTAAATTGATTCCAAATCGGGAAGAATGCCTAAAATTAATTCAAGAACGCGGGATGCTTGATCATATTGTGAACCATAGTTTGAAAGTCGCAGAGGTAGCCCTTTTTATCTCAAAAGAATTGAACCGGCGGGGTCACTCCATAGACCTTCGGCTGGTGGAAGCAGCAGCCCTCCTTCACGATTTCACAAAGACAGAATGCTTAAGGACAAGAGAGGATCATGCTCTTACGGGATCCAAGGCCCTGGCAGGGATGGGTTTTGAGAGGGTCGGGGCTGTGGTTCGGGAACATATCCGTCTTTCTAAAAAAAGAAGTCCTTTTCGTGTGTCAGAGGAGGAGATTGTGAATTACGCTGATAAAAGGGTGAAACATGATCAGGTAGTCACCCTGGAAGAGAGATTTGAAGATCTAAGAGAGAGATATGGAAAGAATCCTAAGGCCATTGAACTTCTTGAGAATCTTAAAGAATCCACTTTAGAAATAGAAAAAAAGATATTTTCGATCTTAGAAATCGATCCGAACGACCTCCTTTCCAACTTTAAATAAAAAGAAATCGAAGGGGAAGGTAAGACTCCTCTTGAGTTAGAAGGACACTCCATGAGTTCATTCAGGTTTGAACAGGGCCCTATCCGACCTCCCAGTGAGGCCTCGAGCCTTCTTTTGAGGATTACCCGGAACTGTCCCTGGAACCGATGTGAATTCTGTCATACCTATAAGGGGCAGAGGTTTGAGCGGAGGACGGTGGATGAAGTAAAGAGAGATATCGATAGGATGAAGGAAGCAGCCTCAGAGGTGAAGGCCCTGTCTTGGCAATTGGGTTTGGGTGGGGAAATAAATCCAATCTTAATACATTATCTCTTTCAAGCCTCTCCTTCTCAAGACTATGCCCTCCAATCCATAGGTTTCTGGCTTTATCACGGGGGCAAGAATGTTTTTCTTCAAGATGCGGATAGTTTAATTCTTGAAACGAATCAGATCGTTGAAATTTTAAGATATTTGAAACAGACCTTTCCCTCCATAGAGAGAATTACGACCTATGCTCGTGCAAAGACGATCTCAAAAAAGAGTGTAGAGGAACTGAAATCCCTCGCAGAGGCTGGACTTTCAAGAATCCATATTGGATTAGAAACTGGATTTGATCCCCTCCTTCAATATGTCAAGAAAGGAGTGAGTGCCCATGAGCACATTGAAGCGGGGAGGAAGGTCAAGGCTGCTGGACTCTCTCTTTCAGAGTATGTGATTTTAGGATTGGGTGGGAAAAAGATGTGGAGGGAACATGCCATTGAAACTGCAAAAGTGCTCAATCAAATCAATCCTGATTTTATTCGTGTTCGAACACTGAAAGTTTTAAAAAGTATGCCGCTCTATCAAAAGATAGAACATGGGGATTTTATTCTGTTAACAGAAGACGAAATCATCGAGGAAGAAAGACTCCTGATTGAGACTCTCAACGGGATTACCAGTACCTTTGTAAGTGACCATATTTTAAATCTGCTGGAAGAGGTGGAGGGAAAGCTTCCCGAGGAAAAAGAAAGGATGCTCGGGATCATTGATCGTTATCTAAGCCTTCCAGAAGGAGAGAGGAAACGTTATCGGCTGGGAAGAAGGTTAGGATTGTTTCGTTCCCTAAACGACCTTACCAACATAGAATTGAGGGAAGAGGTCGAAAGGATTTTTCAAGAAATCCATTCTCATCCATCAAAAGATTTTGACCAATTTATCTCCTCCCTGATGGAATCCTTCCTATAATATTCCAATTTCACAATTTTTAAAAAAGTTTAAATAAGGCTGACCGTCTATCACTTTTGGGTCTCCTTTTTAGGAATATTTTCTATCCACGAGAAAGATCGTAGTGTTGGTGGAGGAATATGTTGTTTGAGAGATTTTAAAGAGAGGGTTTGAGTG
>CALIBK010000055.1 GCA_938045955.1 uncultured bacterium
GGGGTTCCTTTGGTCACGGTTCGTATAGAAGTCGATCCCGGAAGCCAGGCCCAGGTTGATTTTGGGTATGCGGGGATGATGGTGGATCCTTTGAGCGGGAAGCTTCGGAGAGCCTGGGCCTTTATCATGACCCTTTCTTACGGTCGGCACCGGTTTGTCCGATTCATCTTCCGTCAGGATATCCAGAGCTGGATCGATTGTCATATCCGGGCTTTTGAATTCTTTGGGGGTGTTCCCGCTTCCGTGGTTCTGGATAATCTGAAGGCTGGGGTACTGAGAGCAGACCTCTATGATCCGACCTTGAACCGGGCCTATGGAGCTGGAGCGGCACTATGGATTTGTTGCAGACCCGGCCAAAGCAGGAAAGCCCAAACATAAGGGGAAGGTGGAGAGAGGAGTGCCAGTCGTTCGAAAGCATCTTCTGGCAGGCCGCAACTTTCAGGACATCGACGAGGCCAATCAGAGAGCCCTGAGATGGTGTAGAGAAGAGATCGGGATGGAAGTCCATGGGACGATGAAGAAGAAACCTTTTGAGGTCTTCCAGAAGGAAGAGGCCCCTTGCCTTAGAGCTTTGCCCT
The DNA here is from genome assembly GCA_938045955.1 of uncultured bacterium. Classification (GTDB taxonomy): domain Bacteria; phylum Desulfobacterota; class BSN033; order BSN033; family UBA1163; genus CALIBK01. The sequence continues at coordinate 579 of CALIBK010000055.1, forward strand.
CTGAGCCCTTCGAGTGTCCTGAGTGGAAGCAGTGTACGGTTCATCCGGATCATCACATTGTTTTTGATAAATCCTATTACTCTGTTCCCACCCGATGGATCGGTAAGGAGGTCTGGGTGAGAGGAACAAGGCGTCTGGTTCAACTCTTTTACGATGAGCAGTTGATTAGAACCCATCTCCGCGCTGAGGAGCCTGGCACCTGGGTGACGGACCTCTCGGATTATCCGCCAGAGAAACTCGCCTATCTCATGCCCACACCCACTTACTGTTGGAAGAAGGCCTCTGAGATTGGGCCTCAGACAGGAGCCCTCGTTGAACAGATCCTGAGAGATCATGCCATGAAAAATCTCCGGAAAGCTCAAGTCCTTCTAAGACTGGCAGAGAGATATGGCTCCTCCTCCATGGAGGCAGCGGCAGAGCGAGCCCTCTTGTTTGGTAACTTCCGCTATCAGAGCATTAAAACGATTCTGGAGAAAGGCTGGTTTTCTTTGGGACAAACAGCGCCTCCACCCTTTTCTACCCCAATCCCTCTTTCGCCTCTGGGACAGAGGTTTCTAAGATCTCCCGAGTACTTCACCCAGAGAGAGGAGGTGATCTCATGAACCTCCAGCATCAACTCGAACAACAACTCAAAGTCCTTCACCTGGGAGGATTTCTCCAGAGCCTACAACTTCGTCTCCAACAGGTCCAGAGCTCCTCGTTGGGGTACATCGAATTCCTCCAGCTTCTGGTCCAGGATGAGATCGAACGAAGAGAAGCCAAAAAACTCAACCTCCGCCTCTCCCGGGCCTCTTTCGAAGAAGAAAAGACCCTGGAGGGGTTTGACTTTTCCTTCAACCCTAAGCTCAATGCCAAACTCATCCGAGATCTCGGCAACTGTAGCTTCATCGAAAAGAAAGAGCATATCCTCCTTTATGGCTCCGCAGGAGTAGGAAAAAGTCACATCGCCCAGGCTCTGGGCCATCAGGCTTGCCGTCTGGGATATGAGGTCCTCTTCACCAAGGCGGTCAAACTCTTCCGTTATCTTCTGGCTGGGCGGGCTGATCACTCCTGGGACAAACGAATGAAAAGATATTTGAGTCCCGATCTGTTGATTATTGATGACTTTGGCCTTTCGCCTCTTACACCCATTCAGGCAGAAGATTTCTATGAGATCGTAGCTGAGCGTCATCTGAAGTTCTCCATCATTATTACCAGCAATCGACCACCCCAGGATTGGATCCCCCTGTTCCCAGATCCAGTCATGGCTAACTCGGCTCTGGACCGATTGGTACACCATGCACACCATTTAATCATGGAAGGAGAATCATATCGTAAGAAACTGAGTCCAAAATCGTCTAATCACTCTCCACCCAAAGGGGGGAAATAATGTGATCCCAGGGGTGGGGAATTAACGTGATCCTTGACAACTCCTGAGCGTTTTCTTGTCCCGTGTATTAAAATAACGGGACGGATATTTACTTTTAACGCCAGTCCTGTTATATTCTTTTGCGCTAACTTATGCTCCAAGAGAGGAGAGGATGAAGATTATTAAATCTAAAGGCCCCGAGATATTTGATATCGAGTTGGAGAAAGACCTATTGGCTAAGAACAGGGCTCTGGCAAAAGAGAACAGAAAGAAGCTCGATCGTTCGAAGATCATTGCCATTGATATCATGGGCTCGATTGGTTCCGGAAAGACGTCGTTGATCAAAGCGCTCTTGAAGAAGCTCAACATGGGCGAAGCGATCGGGGTGATTGCCGGCGACCTGACAACGACGATCGACGCCGAAAGGATAGAGGAGGAGGGAGCGCGCGTGATTCAGGTCAATACGGGGAAGGAGTGCCATCTGGATGCCAATCTGATCCACCAGGCAATAAACGGAATGAGACTGGATGGAGTCAAAATTCTTCTCATCGAAAATGTCGGAAACCTCATCTGTCCAGGAGAGTTTCCATTGGGCGCCCATAAAAGAGTCGTCGTGACATCCGTAACCGAAGGGCCCTACATGATCGTTAAACATCCTTATATCTTTAAAGAAGCGGATGTGATCGTGCTCAACAAAATCGATTTAGCTAAAGCGATGAAAGTGAATCCATACCAACTGGAGAAGGATGCCCGAAAGATCAATCCTCATGCTCCTTTTATAAAGGTCAATGCCTTAAGCGGAAAGGGGATTCCTCAGGTCATTCATGCTTTAGGATTCATATCGTAATCATGCATGAATTTTCCATCGCCTCGGAGATTGTCCGCAATGTTCTCGATGTCGCAGAGAAGAACAGTGCCAGGAAAATTCTTTCCATCCGGCTCGACATCGGGGAGTTGTCTCTCATCAATGTGGAACAGGTTGCCCACTGGGTTCAGGCGTTATTTAAAGGGACAATGGCTGAAGGCGCGGAGGTGAAAATTAAAACGATTAAAGCCGCTGTTCAATGCCAATCATGCGGATACAAAGGAAGAAATATTCCTGACTCAAGAGACATTGTTCAGCATTTTGCTGCTTTCATATGTCCGAAATGTGGGTCCCCGGGGGTGAAAATCGAGAAAGGGCGGGAATGCATGCTGAGAAAAATTCAGGCAGAGAGGTAGAATCTAACAGATCCTTGGGTACTGGCTGCCGGTGAGCATGTCGAGGATTCGGTGGCCGCCGATCAGCGTTTTGAGAACCACCTTCTTTCGATTTTCCTCTGTCACTTTTCCGATTAGGTGTGCTTCCTTACCTAAAGGATGGCTTCTCATCACCTTTAATAGATCACCCTCCGCACCAGACGGGCAGATGCAGATCAATTTTCCTTCGTTCGCAAGATAGAGCGGATCCAGGCCTAATAATTCGGAGATCCCTCTGACCGATTCCCGGATGGGAATTTTTTCCTCTTCGATCACTATTCCGACATTAGACATCGATGCGATCTCATTTAGTATCGTAGCTAACCCACCTCGAGTCGGATCTCTCATACATCGGATGGCAGGACAGACATCGAGCATCTTTTGAACCAGGTCGTTCAGTGGGGCACAGTCACTTTTTAATGCCTCTTGGAATTGAAATCCCTCTCTCTGGGAAAGAATAGCCATCTCATGATCTCCAATGTATCCACTCAGGAGGATAGCATCTCCAGGCCTTGCATTTTTACTGGAGAGGCTAACCCCTTCCTTGATCCATCCGATTCCTGCCGTATTGATGAATAGCTGATCGGCGGCCCCATGTTCCACCACCTTTGTATCTCCTGTGACAATCTTTACCCCTGCCACTTTTGCAGTGGCGTGAATGGAGGAGATAATCTTTTTGAGAAGTTCAATGGGAAATCCTTCCTCAATGATGAACGAAAGGCTGAGATAAGAAGGAATAGCCCCTTTCATCGAGAGATCGTTGACTGTTCCACAGACAGCAAGTTTTCCGATATCCCCTCCTGGGAAGAAGAGGGGGTTGACGACATAAGAATCGGTAGTAAATGCAAGCCTCTTTTTCTGATCAGGGATCTCGGCGCTATCGTCCAATGGTTCGAAGGGGGGATTTAAGAAGAGAGGGAGAAATAATTTTTGGATGAGATCATGGGAGAGTTTGCCCCCGCTGCCGTGGGCTAAGAGGATTTTTTCTTCGGACATAATGCGCCCCCAATTCTTTCTTCCCTTGGTTAAAGAGGATTCACTACCCCCCTCGCCCTTCCCCATTGAAGGGGGAGGGGAATAGATGAGATAGAGTTCATTGATACTTAAAAAAAGTATGACAGGTTCCTTCAATTGAAACCATGCAGGGCCCGATCGGGTTTTCTGGATGGCAGACCTTTTTAAATAACCGGCATTCGAGAGGGATTTTGATTCCCTGAAGCACTTCGCCGCAGAGACATTCAGGATGCTCTTTGGATGGTTCCACCTCCACATCAAAAGCTCTAGCATCCATCGTCTGAAAAGCCTCCTTGAACCGATAACCGCTCTCCGGAATCCTTCCGATTCCCCTCCAGTGTCCATCCGCTTTTTCAAAAACCTCATCGATCTTGGCCTGCGCAACAAGATTACCCTCTTCCTTGACAATTCTCTTATATTGAATCTCTATCTCCGACCGGTTCTCCTCAATCTGCCTGACCAGCATCCAGATTCCCTGAAGGATGTCCAATGGCTCAAAGCCCGTAATAACGGCAGGAATGGAGAACTCCTTTGAGATGAATTGATAAGGAGCTTTCCCGAGAATGGTGCTCACATGGCCCGGGAGGATAAGGCCGTTAATTTTCACCTGCCTCAATTGTAATAAGGCGTAGAGGGCAGGGGGAATCCGTTTCTGACTGTTCAGGAAGAAGAGGTTAGGAATACCCATTTCCTTTGTGCGCAGAATAGCCACAGCGATCGTCGGTGAGGTCGTCTCAAAACCGATGGCAAAAAAAACAACCTTCTTCTCAGGATTTTCCTTTGCAATCCTTAATACCTCGAGAGAGGAGTAGATGATCCGGATGTCTTTTCCTTCGGCCTTCTCCTTCTGGAGGCTTGAGGTGGAACCAGGGACTTTCATCATATCGCCGAAAGTGGTCAGGATCACATCTTTCTGCCGGCAGAGGGCAATGGCAAGATCGATATCGCTATTGGGTGTAACGCAGACCGGGCAGCCAGGGCCCGAGATTAAACGAATCTGTTCAGGAAGAAGGCCTCTGATGCCATACCGGAAGATGGAAACCGTATGCGTTCCGCAGACCTCCATCAACTGGACCGGCTTGGTGGATGCCTTTTTGATCCTCTCAATCAGCCCCTTCGCAATTTCCTGGATTCTGAATTCGTCAACGAATTTCATATCGCCTGAACCATTTTTTTTAGAAGCTCCAGGGTCTCCTTCGCATCCTCCTCATCCACTTTCTGGATGGCAAAGCCCGTATGGATGAGGACATATTCTCCCACGGAGACATCGGGGCAGAGGTCAAGAGAGATCTCCCTTAAAAAACCTGCTACATCTACCTTGGCCATGGTTTTTTCAATTTCTATTATTCTTCCTGGAACTCCTAAACACATTGGAATAACCTCATATGAGCGACCACCGCCTGCCCGAGGGAAATCCCTCCATCATTTGTTGGGACGAGATGGTGGGTATAGACTTCAAACCCTGACCCTTCTAGTTCCTTTGTGACAAGAGAAATGAGAAGCATATTCTGAAAGACCCCTCCGCTTAGAACGACACGGTTCAAACCTACTCTGGTCCGAATGATCTTGCATGTTTCAGTGATCAGGCGGGAGATGGTTTGATGAAATTTTCCGGAGATGTTTGAAGCCGGCACTCCTTTTTCCAAATCGGCAACGATTCCCTTTACGGTTTCTGAGAGATCGATCACCATGGACCTTTGTTCCTGATGAATTCGGAAGGCATACTCCTCTCGCACGTCCCTAGCCGCTACTGTTTCAAGTTCAATGGCGGCCTGGCCTTCGTAGTTGACTTCATCCCTAATGCCCAAAAGTGACGAGACCGCATCGAAGAACCTGCCCATACTCGACGTCCATGGAGTATTTATTTTCCTTTCAATAGCCCTCTTCAAAACGTCCCATTTTTGAAAGTCGATTCGTTTCATCAAGTCAATCTTTAATTCTTTTGCTCCATCACCGAATGTGTCAGCGAGGTAGACCATGGCCATGCGCCAGGGCTGCTTGATGGCCATCGGACCTCCGGGCATCGGAACTCTCTTAAGATGGGCTACTCGATCAAAATCTTTATAATTTGCTTTTAAAAACTCGCCTCCCCAGATCGTTCCATCCGTTCCAAAGCCCGTTCCATCCATCGCCACGCCGATGACCTCTCCTTCGATTCCGTTCTCAGCCATGCAACTGACGATATGGGCATGGTGGTGCTGAACCCCTACCTTTGGCAGGTCAGGAAGGGAGAGGGCATATTGGGTAGAGAGATAATCGGGATGAAGGTCGTAGGCAACTGCCTTTGGTTCAATATTGAAGAGTCTCTTGAAATGCTCAATCCCTTCTTCAAAGGAGGTTAAGGTTTCAAGGTTCTCAAGGTCTCCGATATGATGGCTTAGAAAAGCATAGGACCCCCGTGTAACGCAGAAAGTATTTTTCAACTCACCCCCACAGGCAAGAATCATCTCAAGGGGTAAAGAGAGTTTTATAGGGAATGGGACATATCCTCTTGATCTCCTGATGATAAAGGGTTTTCCCTTAAAGACCCTTGTGACCGAATCGTCGCACCTCATGTGAATTTCACGATCGTGGAGAAGAAAATAGTCAGCGATCTTTCTGAGGCGGTTTTTTGCTTCATCATCCCTATAAGCGATGGGCTCATCGCTCACATTGCCACTGGTCATGACGAGTGTTTTAAGAGAGCCGTTGAGAAGAAGATGATGAAGCGGGGAGTAGGGAAGCATCACCCCCAGGGTGTCCTGATAAGGGGCAACAGAATGGGCGATTAAGGAATCTTTCTTTCTCTTAAGAATGACAATAGGCCTTTCCACACCGGTAAGAAGTCTTTCTTCTTCCTGATTCACCTCGCAGTGTGTCCGGACCTCTTCGATATCCCTGCACATCACGGCAAAGGGTTTGTCCTCACGGAATTTTCGCGATCTGAGGTTAGAGACTGCCTCCTCATTTTTTGCGTTGCAGGCGAGGTGAAATCCTCCCAGGCCTTTTATGGCGATGATGGCCCCCGTCTCGAGAAGTTTTAGCGTCATCTCAATGGGATCGACAGAGACCTTCTTCGCCTCCCTATCCTCCAACCACAGGGAAGGTCCGCACGAAGGACAGGCATTGGGCTGGGCGTGAAACCGGCGATTGGCTGGATCGTCGTACTCTTTTTTACAAACCAGACACATCGTGAAAGGGGCCATGGTTGTCTTATGGCGATCGTAGGGAATGTTTTTGATGATGGTAAACCTCGGACCACAGAGAGTGCAGTTGATAAATGGATATCGGTATCGGAAGTCCCTGGGGGAGAAGAGCTCTGAAAGGCATTGATCGCAGGTGGCTATATCCGGAGAGATGAGAACAAATCTTTCCTCTGCCTCTTCACTCTTTTTAATTTCAAACAGACGATAGCCAGAAGGTTCGAGGTAGTTAATCTGAAAAGTCTCTATGCGAGAAAGGGGAGGAGCCATCTTCGGGATATCCTGGATGAACCGGTTAAGATTTCCATCGTCTCCTTCTGCATCGATGAAGACCCCTTTTTCATTGTTGAGGACCCATCCTCGAACGGAATGTTTTTGCGCCAGGTTATAAATAAAAGGCCTGAAACCAATTCCCTGCACCATTCCTGTAATGCGGATTTCTGCCCGTTTCATGCTTTCATTCTAACTTTCTTTGAGTACTGCTTCAATAAGATCAGGGATCCTTCCCTTTACCTCATCACTCAATTCCATCCCCCAATCCAGTATTTTTGGTTCGACACCAATGACAATGGTGTCAATTTCCAGGCCTTTCTTTATTGCCATGTTCAGGGTTTCAAGCAAGCCGATATCATGAAGGGAGACCGGAGCATTCCCTCTGGAGAGAAGGTCATCCGGTTTCAAACGGTAGATGGTCCCGGGAAGACCGCCTGCTTTGATGGCATCGATGACGATCAACTTCTCCACACCATCAAGTTGATAGATCAAATCCATGGTGGAGGTTCCCATATCGAGCAACTCCATATGGTCGGGTATCTCCATCTTCTTCATCTCCTCGATGACCTGGGCTCCAATGCCATCATCCCGGTAGAGGAGATTACCGATTCCAACAATCAGGGTTTTGCCTCTATTTTTTCCCATCGTCCTTCAGGAGAGAAAACAAAGAGGCTGCCCAACCAAACCGAGCAGTCTCTTCACGGAATGGCCATAGTCTCTCACAACCTAAATCACCTTAAGTTCATGGGCTTTCTTCGTTTCGGCGTGCACAACGTGCACGGAGCAGCCCAGTCAGGGGTCAAAGGAGCGGACGACCCGCACGACATTAAAAGGATTTTTGATATCCTTGACCGGTGTTCCCACCAGCGCTTGTTCTATGGGGCCTAATTGTCCCTTGTCGTCCCTCGGAGAAGCATTCCAGATGGTTGCGGCAACAACCTGGTAATTATCGATCTTGTGGTCCTTGATCGATATCCAATGTCCCAGGGCACCACGAGGTGCTTCGGTTAACCCAAAACCTTCCCCTTCTTTTGGAACTTCTACTTTAACGTTGGATGGCGCTCCGGGTTTAAGCTGAAGAATCCATTTGTCCATGGCATCGGCGATTAACTTACATTCCTCAGCCCTTGCCACGATTCTTCCGAGGATGGAGAAGGTTTTATCCCCGAGATCTCTGAAGCGGATCTCTTTCTTTGCGTCCACCCCTAAGAATTTATTGGCATGCCTGCTCAGGACCGGATTGGTGATCCACATCCTTGAAAGAGGGCCGCCTTCATGGGGAAGCTCGCGATATCTTGGAGCCTTAACCCAGGAATAACCGGCCTTTTTGTGGGCATCGGGCTTTGTCGCTCCCTTGCTGGGATGAAGCCCGGTTGTCTTATCATCATAGAACGAATACTTCACATACTCTTTGACCTGACCCTGATCCAAAGGCATGTCTTTACCCTGAGTGTAAGAGCCGGCTTTCAGGAGAAAAGTTTTTTCATCGTCATCGAGCGGGAAAACCCCGAAGGAGATGAGATTCTTACACCCCACACCAACTTCAAAGAGGTCCTTATAGGCTCCAGCCACCAGATAGACCGTTGGAAGATAGGTATTATCAATAAAGTCCCTTATCTCCTGAAGTCTCCATTTGAAGGAGACAATCTTATCGAAGGTCGGAACTTCTGTTGCGCCTCCTGCCACCATCCCATAGACGATGGGTGCCTTTCCTCCGAAGACGGCAACCATCTGATGACACTTCTGCCTGATATCGAGGGCCTGGAGATACTGGTCAACAACGACTTTATTTGTCTTCGGATCGAGTCGGTAATCCCCTTCGTAGCGGGGGATGAATGGAGCGGTATCAGGGCCTTTGACATAGTCAAGGGCGACCAGATGGTAGAAGTGGAGGATGTGTGACATCAGGTAGTCTGCGCCATAGATCAGATTCCTCATGATTCGGCCATTGGTGGGTGGTTTGATCTTAAAGGCATTGTCAAGACAGCGGACAGAGGCTGTGGCATGAGCCGTGGGACAGACTCCGCAGATACGCTGGGTCAACTGGGATGCATCGCGAGGGTCCCTATCTTTCAATATGATCTCAAAACCACGGAAGAGGGTTCCCATTGATTTGGCATCAACTACTTTTCCACCTTCCACATCCACCTCAATCTTCAAGTGTCCTTCGATTCTTGTCATTGGATCGATGTGTAATTTTGCCATTTATGCCACCTCCCTTCCTGCGGTCTCGATCTTGGTATAAAGGGGTGAGAATTTGTCGGGGAACCCGGGTTGGGTGCATCCAAAGCAGAGGGAGTTATGGATACACCAGTTGACATTTTTGTTCCATCCCCTTTTCCAGCAATCGGCAAAGGATTCGGGACCCTTGCACCCCAATTCGATCCGGCATCCTTCGTCTCCAAAGGATTTGGCAAATTTATTGGCATCGTAATAAGACCGGTAAGGGCAGTTGTCATGGACATTGGTGCTATAGAAGAGTTTGGGTCTTCCGTCCGAATCGAGTTCAGGAACCCCGAACATCAGAACATGGGCAATCGTCCCCACAATCCAGTCTGGATGGGGCGGGCAACCGGGGATGTTGATCACCGGAGTCTTAATCCCATGGTCCTTAAAGAAGTCCATGACCCCTTTCGAATCGGTCGGATTAGGTTTCCCTGCAGGGATGCCGCCATAAGCTCCACACTGACCCAGCGCAAGCACGGCAGCCGCATTCGTTCCCATATCGACCATGAGCTTGATAAAAGTTAGTTCCTTACCCTTAAATTTGCCGGGCGTGCAGAATTTCCCATCCATTCCTGTGACCACTGTTCCTTCTACTGCGAGGAAATACTTCCCCTTATTCTTTTCTGCCATGTCATAGAGGTAATCACCGGCCTTTTCCCCTGATGCCGCCATCACGGTCGGATGGTATTTGAGGCTGATGATTTTTAAGAGGACTTCTGCAATGCTCGGGTGAACCGTATTGAGTAGTGAGACTGAACATCCCGTGCATCCCCCGCCCTGAATCCAGGCCACTGGCGGATTCCCAGCGACTGCCTTTTCAAGGGCCTCCACGATCTCAGGCAGAAGGGTTCCGGATGCACCGATCGCAATTCCTGTTCCTGCACAATACTTCAAAAATTGCCTTCTCGAAATAGGCATCTTTAAATCCCCCCTTTTCCAAAATATTTTACACAATCTTTATTAAAGCTGAAACGATCATTCCCCCCTTTCCTGAAGAATTTTTATAGCATTAACCCATATTGAAAGATGTTTGGTAAGTATATCTATCACTCCAATTGAGTCAAGAATTTTTATAAAATCCCCTCTTCCGCAAACTCGATAGTGACCTAACTATCAGTGAAACAATTCAACCTGAATCCTGCGTGAAAACTATGGATTAGATTTTCAATTTCTCTATTTTCTTGATGGCGTATTCACATGCATCCTTATATAAAAAATTTGCCGGTAGTTTTAAAGTCGGTCTATTGTCAGGTCTTATGAGTTCACCGGGAATGAGAAGAAGCCGGCTCCGTAAAGTGTTGAGTGTCATTCTATGAAACTCCTTTGGTAGACATAACCGCTTGAACCAATTGATGAGATTGTAAGAGAACAAAAGCGTATGGGAATAAGCCTCGTTGGCTGCGAAATATTTCGTGGGGATTTTCCCTAATGGATAATTCCCTTTGAGCTCTTTGATAATCAGTTCGACAGCGGCTCGGCCATTGTAAAATCTCCAAGTGTTGAGAGGGGTTAGCTTCATATTGGTCAGAAGAACCTGGTAGCTGTATTTGCCCATCGAGAAGAGGGTGAGTTGTTCCGTCGGGTCTTCCGGGATGAGACGCCTGACTACCACAAAACGATACTTCTTTTTCCATCTCGTGGGTTGATACATAAACTCCGCGGTCTCCAGACAAGAGGAATGAACCCGGTAAGAAACCTCTGAGAGTTCTCTCTTGATTGGAGCGGTAAGTTTGGCCACAATGACAAAAAGGGCTTTTTGGGATTCCAGATATTCGATGGTCTCGTGATCGTAAAACCCCTTGTCGGCCCGGATCATTACGATCTTTACAGAGGGGGGTAATTTGGCAAAGGAGGCCTTCAGAAGTTCTATGGCTCCAGTTGCGGTATGGGTATCTCCGGGACGAAGTTCTCTGTGCCAGAAATCCCTGGTGATTCCATTGAAACAGAGAAGCGGATGATAGGAAGGACGGCCCCACTTCTTGGGGTTGTAACCAATCCGAGCCATTTCCTGCTTGCCGTAGAGGATAAGGACAGTGGAGTCCAGATCGAAGATCACCTTGGTGGGAGGTTTGGGTTTGAGAGTCATGGAGAGGAGAAAACGATCCTGTAGTTTCCTTAGTTTGGGTAAACCTAAAGGAGCCATCCGAAGAAGGAAACGTCTCAAGGTGGTGGGATTGGGATAGGTGGGTAACCCCGTAAGGTATTGGAAAACACCGTTGTGTTTTAATAGGTGGGTTGTTTCGATCCGTCCTAACCCCAGGGCAATGGGATAAATTAAAGCTAATAACTCCTCGGCAGTGGTATAGCGATTGTTGCGCTGAAGGAAATGGAAATATTGAGATAGAAGGGAACGGAGGTTGATTTTTTGGAAAAACCTTTGTAGGAAAAATAATCCGCCAAAATGGGTTAGGCCCTTGCCTGAGAATGAAATTTTTAAATTTTTTGGACTGCGTTTCATAGCATAATGTTAACCTAATTAAAAAGTAGGTTAAGATTATACCAAAAAAGAACATAAACAAGAAGAAATATTTCATTTCGAATCCTTATTTATTGGCTAAAATTCCTACTGTTTAGATTTTTTAGCCGTAGTTTTCACGCAGGATTCAGGATGAATGTATTTGCGAATCCAAGCACTAAGCATTCCTTTCCAAACCGTGTTGAATGACACTTTTTAAAATGAGCCTAAGGACATCACCCTTCTTAAGGCTATATTCGGAAACTTCTTCCAGAGAGATATGAAGTTCATTCCAATAACCGATCACCTCACAGATGACCTCCTTTTTAATTTCTTTTAACACATGTCCGTTCTTATCCATCACCGATTCAAGGAGGACTCTCGCTTTATTGCCCACAACAATCTCCATACGGTTTCTTAAACCGGAGGGGAGCTCGATATAGAGACCGTTCTGATCCCCCTTGAGCTCCCCGACTAATACGTTATCTCCCTCTTCTTTATAAAATCCTATCACTCTGAGTTCTTTTCTTGTCATAGCATCTCTGCTCCACATACGCCGCAGAACTTAAACTCTTCAGGCAGGTATTTGGTTCCGCACTTGGCGCAGGACTTCATCGGAGGGCCAAAGATGTATGAACGGCTTTTCCCATCGATATCCTTCTTTCTCATTCCCCTGTAATCCACTTTTCTCTTTTCAAGAAATGCTTTGAATCCTTCAATGGGTTCGGCGGTAGCATAGTGAACGGATAACCAGTCCCTTGCGTGCTGAAATGTGGTCCAGGCCAAATCGGTCCAGAAATTGCACTGGACCTTGGTATATCTCAGGCAATCAGGAAATTTATCAATGAGCTTCTGACAGACTGTATCCACGGCCTCGTCTAGCTTTTCATAGGGCACAACCTCATTGACCAATCCCCATTGCAAAGCGGTCTTGGCGTCAATCTCATCGCCCACCATGACCATCCACCGGGTTCTTTTGTCTCCAATCACCAGGGGTAACCACTGGGTAGCTCCTCCTGCGGAAACGCTTCCAGTGCGTGTCCCGGGCTGGATGAACCTAGCATGTTCGGCAGCAATTGAAATATCGCAGGCTAGATTAATCTCATTGCCGCCCCCTGCCACTACGCCATTGATTCTGGCAATGATCGGTTTTCCGCAGGTTCGGATCAAATAGAGCATACGTTCATAATATTCCCACCACATATAAAATTCATGCGGCCTTTCGGGATAGATCGTGGAATAGGTCACTGCATCCCCTCCAGTACAGAAGGCTTTGTCACCTGCACCCGTGATGATTCCAACGGCAATCTTGTCGTCCACAAGAATGTCATGGAGGGCATCACAGACCTCGGCCAATTCCGTCCCAGTATAGGCGTTATACCGATTGGGGCGGTTCAATGTAATCTTGGCAATCCAGTCTTTCTTTTCATAAAGGATCTCCTCAAATTCAAATTCTTTAGGATCTCTTCCCCTGAATAATTTCTCATACCTGGTTTTTCCGTTCATGTTGTCCCCCCTTCCTTTTTTACTAATAACAAAATTTAAACATTATTACGGACTCTGTTTACGATCTATGCTCATTTAAAATCGTTTTTCTCACCCCCTTTTCTGCTTCAAATAATTTCAGAGTCATTCCCCTCTCCTGACCGCTTTAGAGGCATTTTCAATAAGGTTTACGCATAGAACGGAATCCCATCGCATCCATTTGAATTCATAAGTGTTTTCTGGTAATATAAATGATATATATTTCATGAATGATATTTCATGAATACTGTTTCATGTTTTATAATTTGTTTATAAAAATTTGTCAAGTCTTTTCAATTTTTATTCAAATGTGGCACGATTGTAAACGTTAAGAGATGTTTGCTTAAAAAGGTCGAAGTAAATATAGATACGGGGGAGAGAAAATGGCAGAGTGGACGTTTCTCACCAATCATGCAAGAGTGCTGATACTAATGGCTAACCATCCTAAAATTACCGCAAGGGACTTGTCAACCCTTATCGGGATTACTGAAAGGTCAGTTAGAAATATTATCGCTGATCTCGAGGCAGAAGGCTACATCGAAAAGTTAAAGGAAGGAAGAAGGGTAAGTTATAAAATTCATTCCGAGCTACCTTTCAGGCATCCCACTGAAAAAGATCAATCAATAAAAAAGTTCTTAAAGGCGCTGGGCTGTAAATTGGCAAAATGAATCCGACCGTTAGAAAATCATTTGTGAAGGCTGGGTTGTGGTAAGGTTCATTTTTTCTCATGGGACTCATAAGTGTCAAGGATCACGTTAATTCCCCACCCCTGGGATCACATTATTTCCCCCCTTTGGGTGGAGAGAGGTTAGACGATTTTGGACTCAGTTTCTTACGATATGATTCTCCTTCCATGATTAAATGATGTGCATGATGGACCAATCGGTCCAGAGCTGAGTTGGCCATGACTGGGTCGGGAAACAAAGGGATCCAATCCTGGGGTGGTCGGTTACTGGTAAGAATGATCGAAGACTTCAGGTGA
>CALIBK010000056.1 GCA_938045955.1 uncultured bacterium
TCATTCATTGAATCAAATATACTGGATTCCTGCTTCCGCAGGAATGACTACTGCCACCCAATGAATGAAAATGTCATTCCCGTGAAAACGGGAATCCAGAAGGGGTTTATCTTTAAATAATACTAAGAATCGCTCAATTTGCGTTTAAGTTTCCCCCATTTTAAGATATCCTCCTAAGAATGCAAGTCACACTCCAGTCTCTATTTGACAAACCCTCCTTCAACACCATAGAATGGAATTTCATGAATCGAGAAGGAAAGGAGAAAAAGATGGTCAAACCCTGGCCTTTCATTAAATCACGCTCCAGGGAATCCTATCGGGTCTTTTCTATTCGGACAGATATCGCCCGTTCTCCAAGAACTGGAAAACAGCATGACTTCTTTATTATTGAATCAAACGATTGGGTGAATATTATTCCTCTCACCGACGAGGACCAGGTGGTTATGGTCAAACAGTATCGTCATGGATCCAAAAGGGTTACTCTTGAGATCCCGGGAGGGCTTGTCGATTCACAGGATGATCCAAAAAAGGCTGCAGCACGGGAATTACTGGAAGAGACAGGCTACCTCGCGAGAAAATGGTCCAAGATTGGAGTTGTAAACCCCAACCCAGCCCTCTTTAATAATCGCTGTCATACCTTTTTAGCCCGGCAGCTTGAGAAGGTCTCAGATCCTTCTCCTGATCAGACAGAGGATATCGAAGTCATACTCATCCCTCTCTCTAAAATCCCTGGATTCATCCGAAAGGGAAAGATTGATCATGCCATTGTGATTGCCGCATTTACCCATTATTTTCTTCGATACCCGGAAGGATTGAAAACGCCTTGACCCCCTTAAGTATTCTTCTCGTTCTGATTTCAGCTCTGATCCATTCGTCCTGGAATTTTTTTACCAAAAAAGGGAATTTCCCTGCAGAATTTTTTTTCTGGGTCTTTTTCTGGGGAATCTTCCTCTATCTCCCTTTCTTTATCGGCTTCGGTGTTCTTCCCTCTCTCTTCTCTGAACTTTCATGGGATCTGATAGGGTTTATCATCCTTTCGGGGTTTTTTGAAACGGTCTATTTCATCTGTCTAATTGAGGCCTATCGAGGGGGTGGAGACCTCTCGTTAGTCTATCCCTTTTCGCGCTCCGCTCCTCTCTTTACGCAGATCTGGGCGGCCTCCTTTATTGGAGAAACCCTTCCCCCGAAAGGAATTTTTGGAATTCTTTTAGTGATGATGGGACTTTACATCATCCCCAAAAAAGGACTCCATTTAAAGGAATTTCTTTCTCTCCCGCACCGATTCATGGCAAGGCCCCTCATTCTTGCTCTTTTAGCTGCTTTGGCCAGCTCCATCTATTCGGTCATTGACAAGGTGGGTGTTCAGCTTATTCATCCCCTGTTTTATCTCTGGTGGATCAATCTCTCTATGACTCTTCATACCGGAGTCTATCTCCTCCTCCGAAGGAAAAATTCCCTCTCAAAGCTCTGGAACGAATCTAAAAAAGAGGTCCTTTTCATTTCAGTTCTTCAAAACACTGCCTATTTCTTGGTCCTCATGGCTATGACCATGAGTAAGGTAAGTTATGTGGTCGCCTTTCGTCAGTCAGGTGTTATTTTCGGGGCTCTTTTCGGTTTGGTATTTCTGAAAGAAAAGAATTGGAAGATTCGATTAGGAGGTGTTACTCTTATGGCACTGGGGCTTATTCTGATTGGATTGGCAAAATAAGTCCAAATCAATGGGATGGTTTATTTTCGTAAATCTATGTTCCCATCCATTGAGTGAATTGAGAGACGATTGAATCAAATTCAACAGAAAGACGAAAGGAGAAAAAAACGATGAAAATCGTTTTTCATCCGAAATTTTACGAAGTTTATACCTCTGATCCAGCCGCAGCAAAAGGAAGGATGGAGGCCATTACAAAGGAATTAAAAGGCGAGTTCGATTTTATAGAGCCTCAAGCTGCCTCTGAAGAGGATTTAGCCCGGGTTCACGGAGCAGGCCATATCCAGAATATAAAAAGAAACTCGCTGGTCTACGAACTTGGGGCCCTCGCGGCAGGAGGCGCCATCCTCGCAGCAGAGCTGGCCTTTAAGGGAGAACCCGCCTTCGGTCTGATTCGCCCTCCAGGGCACCATGCAAGTCCACACTCCTGCTGGGGTTTCTGTTATTTTAATAACATCGCAATAGCCATCAAAAAATTAATCGCTGAAGGAAAGATTAAGAAAGCCCTCATTCTTGATTTCGATCTCCACTATGGGGATGGGACAGCCAATATCTTCGGAGGCTCTAAAGAGGTCTCTTACCATCATCCAGAGGGAACAAACCGAGAGATCTTTTTGAAGCACCTTGAGGAGGATCTTCGGAAAGAAAAGGGGTACGACATGATAGCCATCTCTGCAGGATTTGATCGTCATGTTGAGGATTGGGGAGGACTTTTAAGAACCGAAGACTATTTTGCTATTGGGAAATTGGTGAAAGAGCTTTCCCTTTTGCAATGTCAAGGAAGAAGATTTGCTGTTCTTGAAGGGGGATATAACCATTCGGTTCTCGGGAGAAATGTGAAGAGTTTCGTCCAAGGGTTTCAAGATTGACAGAGACTTCTTAAAATCTTTAAGCCCATCCTGAGGGAAGATGAAAAGATTTGAGGTTAAGGTCTCAAGAAGGCGATTTCAGATTTATGGCTATGTCCAGGAGCTGGGAGAAGATCTTCTGGTTTCGATCTGGGGGGGTACAAGACCCCACATCGGTGCCGTTGGAGCTGCAACCCCGAGACCCAGTCTCAAGGATCCAGGGAAATGGAGTGCGACTTCTTCCAACCTTACCTTCCTGGGACACAAAGAGGATCTTTTAGCCAAAAAGATTTCGGAACAACTGGCTACCCTGTTGAGGAGAAATGTAGTCGTGGTCATGGGGATCCACTGGGATCATATGACCTCTAAAGAGATCAAAATGGTCGAGTCCCTTTCAAAAAAGATCCCAAACGAGATTCTAAAGAAAATCCATCTTTCTACATCTTCAAGTTCAAGGAGGAAAAAATGAAGTCCATCGGCCAGGGCGCAGGGATTTATTGGAACCCTATCGCAGAAACTCTCCCTCTTGAAAAATTGCGGGCACTCCAACTCAAAAAATTTAAAAAGATTCTCGAGTGGGCCTATGAGCGATCTAAGTTTCACAGAAAGCTTTATCAGGAAGCAGGTCTTGAGCCCGGTGATATCAAGAGCTATGAAGATATTTCAAAAGTTCCCAAAGTGGAAAAGGCCATGATGCGGGATATTCAGAGGAAGGATCCCTTCCCCTATGGAGAAGCCCTCTGTGTTCCCCTGGAAGAAGTCACCGAATTTAGACAGACCAGCGGGACTACAGGGACACCGGTCTATCAACCCGACACCTGGCAAGATTGGGAATGGTGGTCAGAAGCCTGGGCCTACCTTCTTTATGCTCAGGGATATCGCAAAACGGATCGGGTCTTTCTTCCATTCGGATATAATATCTTTGTGGCCTTCTGGGCAGGTCACTACGCCGCTGAAAAGATTGGCTGCGAGGTCGTCCCAGGAGGAGTACTCGATACAGAGGCCCGGATATTAAAGATTCAAGAACTGAGAGCCACTGCAATGATGGCTACCCCTACCTATGTCCTGGGGATGGCAGATACGGCAAAAAAGAAGTTAGGGATCGATCCGGCCAAAGATCTTACGATTCGAAAGATTACCTGTGCTGGAGAGCCCGGGGCAAGCATCCCCTCCACGAAGAAGAGGATGGAGGAGGCATGGGGTGCAAAGGTCTACGATCACGTAGGAGCTACGGAGATTGGAGCATGGGGTTTTGAGTGTACGGCTCAACCCGGAGGTCTTCATATTAATGAAGCCCTTTTTCTGGTTCAACTCGAAGACATTGAGACAGGAGAGCTTATTGAAGAACCTGGGCGAAAGGGAAAGGTGGTCATCACCGCCCTGGACCGGATCGCTCAACCCTGCATTCGATTTGACTCCAAAGACGTCACGGAATGGGCTTCCGATCCATGCCCCTGTGGAAGAACCTTTAGGCTTATCAAAGGAGGAGTGCTCGGAAGGGCGGACGATATTACGAAGATCAAAGGGGTTTTGGTGGCCCCTTCAGCCATTGAGGAGGTCGTCCGTTCGATCCCAGGTTTGAGTGATGAGTTTGAGGTGGTCGTCACCAAAAAGGGAGATCTCGACGAGATTACATTAAAAATTGAACTCCTCCCGGAAGCAGAAGGACACCGGGAATCCATCTTATCCAGGCTTAAAGACCAGCTTCGGCTGAAGACAAACCTCGGCTATAATATCGAGGTTCATCCTTATCGCTCTCTTCCTCGCTACGAGGTGAAGGCGAAACGCTTTAAGGATTTGAGAAAGCAAGGCTAACCAGGAAATTCATAGCCTGAAATCCACATCTCGAAACCCGTCGAGTTAGGCGGAGGTGGAAGATGACTCGAAGAGAAATGAAAAAAATCGATACCCGAATCAAAGCCATCAAAAAAGCAGCCGAGGAGTTAAAGACTCTCTCGGGGGGGATTCAGGCGATCGACCGCAATGCAGAACGAATTCTCGCCTCTGTAAAAATGCTGGAGATCAATCTTTCTGATCTTTTAGACCTTTAAGAAAGGGAGGCTATTTTACAGCTTAATCCATTTGGGAACCACGACGATTCCAGTGGGGGTCACTGTAAACCGTTTCGCATCTTCTGAAAGATCATAACCAATCCTCATTTCTGGAGGGACGTGAACTTCTTTATCAATAATCGCCCTTCTAATCTTTGCATGCCTTCCAATATCGACCCCTTCAAAGAGAATGGAGTCTTCCACTTCCGCATAACTATGGACCACCACTCTTGGAGAGAGAACCGACCGTCTGACATTCCCCCCGCTGATAATACAACCATTGGAGATGATCGAATTAATCGCCATTCCTGTGCGTCCCTCTTCTTCCAGAACGGTTTTTGCGGGAGGATAGGGGAGCTGATAGGTAAGGATGGGCCAATCGGGGTCGTAAAGATTAAGCTGAGGGGTGATGGAGATAAGATCCATGGTCGCTTCATAATAGGCTTCAATGGTTCCCACATCCCTCCAGTATCCTTTCCCTCCAGGATCCCCGTTTCTGAAGTCAAAGGCAAAAACCCGATCCTTCCCAATCATGGAAGGGATGATATCTTTTCCAAAGTCATGACTCGAATTGGATCGGGCATCCTCGATTAGCCGTTTTACCAGAATCTCAGTATTGAAGACATAAATTCCCATAGAGGCCAAGATGCCTTCTGAGTCCCCAGGGATGGTTCTGGGCTCTTCGGGTTTCTCCTGGAATCCAATAATTTGCATCTCCTCATTGACTTCTATGACACCAAACTCTCTGGATAAACTCCGATCCATCCGGATTGCCGAAATGGTGAGGTCAGCTCCTTTCTCGAGATGAAAGGAAATCATCTTTTGATAATCCATCTTATAGACGTGATCTCCCGATAGAATAAGGACCAGATCGGGTCTTTCCGACTGAAGGGTATAGATATTCTGAAAGATGGCATCGGCAGTTCCCTGAAACCAGTGCTCATCAATTCTCTGCTGGGCTGAAATCACCCCAATAAATTCTCCCAAGGGGGCCGAAAGGAAACTCCACCCTAACTGGATGTGACGATGAAGGGAACTCGATTTGTATTGGGTGAGGACATAAATCCGGCGAATGTCCGAATTGAGGCAGTTCGAGAGGGTAAAGTCAATGATTCGATAGATGGCTCCAAAAGGGACGGCGGGTTTCGCCCGGTCTCGGGTAAGAGGATAAAGCCTCTCTCCCCGTCCCCCCGCTAAAACCATGGCTAATACCCTTTTCATCCCCTCTTCCTTCTTTCAAGAAGCTCTCGAACCTTTCTCTTCAATTCCTCGAGGTCTGCTGATTTGGTGACGTAGGCATCCGCAGCCCAGCTCATAAAATCTTCCTGGTATCCGGGGTAGGACGTATTCAGGATAATAGGAATCTTTCGATCCCTTCCCAGAATTCGACCGAGAGCCTCCATCCCATTCATTACAGGCATGACAATATCAAGAATGACCAGATCGGGCTTTACCTCTAATTTTTCAATGGCTTCCTTCCCATTTCGAGCTGTGATGACTTCATATCCCTCGGCTTCCAGCTCTTCTTTGTAAAGAAGCCTCAACCCTTCTTCATCTTCAACGACCAGAATCTTCTTTTTCATACCCTTATTATTCTCAATCCTATTAAAAATTACAACTTTTCCTTTATTTCTTCTCAACCTTCTTTCTCTGTTCGATGGCTAATTTGCATTCGGCACAGACGAATCGAGGGATGGAAAAGGGATAGAGATAGACCTCCTTCTCCAATCCCCAATCAATGACATCCTTTACGGCGATCTCCTCCTTAAAGGCGTGACCCAAACAAAGGCCCATTCCGCAGACAATACAGATCGCTACCGCCTCCTTATCGATCCCCTGTTTAGCACAGACATAACATTTCATCTTTCTCCTCCCGGCTATGAATTGGTGATACCCTTTTATGTTTAATTTTTTACCACGGAAGGTCATAAAAATCAAAAAAAACCTGTGACCCATCAGTGATTTTTGGAAAGACCGAATCCATCCGCATTCTAAGAACTTTGGAAATACCCCTCTCAGGCCAAAACGATTCCCACCCCTCGATGGGGAATTACAAAAACCTTTTCACTTTTAGGAGATTGTGTTAACATTAAAAATAAACAATCAAAACCTGATTTCATTTTTGGCGAAAAGAAATGAAAAAAGAGAAGGATGAAGAGCTTGAAGAGGCAAAAGAACTCTTCAAAGAAGGATTAAAAAAGATTCTTAAGGCCACCAAAAAGGTTTCGGAAAAGGTGATCGAAGGATTTCGTGAAGGATATGCCGAAGATGTCACTAAAAAAGAAAAATAGCTTCGGGTTTCGGGCTTCCGATTCGAAATGTAAATCATCTCCTATCTTCTAATTCCCGTTTTCCATTTTCTATTTCATCACTCCTACCTGGACGTTTCTGAACCTGGCAGGGGCTGCTCCATGTCCAACATGGGCTACCTGACCGGGTTCTCCTTTTCCACAGTTGGGCGTCCCCCACATCTGCCAATAATCTCTATTGGCAATTGCATCACAAGAGCGCCAGAACCTTGGGGTAATTCCTGTATAAGTTGGATTTTTCACCATATCCCCGAGCTTTCCGTTTCTAATCTCCCATCCAATCTCTGTTCCAAATTGAAAATTGATTCGCTTATCATCAATGGACCAGCTCCGGTTGGTGGACAAAAAGAGGCCTTCCTTTGTATCTCCAATTATCTCCTCGAGGGTCCAGTTCCCGGGTTCAAGATTGATATTGGTCATCCGGATAAGAGGGATCCGATTCCAACCGTCGGCTCTCATCGTTCCATTACTTTTCTTTCCAAGGAGATGAGCGGTCTCACGAGAGGTGAGAAGATTAACTAAAATACCATTAGAAATGATAGGGACTCTCTGGGCTTCAATTCCCTCATCATCATATCCAAAAGTTCCAAGTCCTCCCGGATAAGTGGCATCTGCAACCACATGGATGATCTCCGAACCATATTGAAAATTCCCCACCATCTCTGGCTGGATGAAACTCGTTCCAGCATAACTGGTCTCTGTTCCGAGCACTCGATCCATTTCAATGGGATGGCCGATGGATTCATGAATCTGAAGGGCGAGCTGGGAGCTATCCAGAATGAGGGTGGTCACTTTTGAGGGACATGGTTTGGCATAGAGGAGTGCGACTGCCTCCTCTGCAACCCTCTCTGCATGTCTCTCAAGTTCCAGATCTTCTATCCATTCATATCCGCGGGTTGCAAAATTTCCACGAAAGGAGTTGGGATAGGAGCGAACCTGAACTTCTGAAGCTTCAATGGCTGTTGCGGAAATACCGGCCCCACACTCTATAATTCTCTGTTCTATATAAGATCCTTCGGTTGATGCAAAGATCTTCTCTGTTTTATACGAGCCCATGAAGGCCTCTGAAATCTTTACCTTCGGCTTCGATCTTAAAAGGGCCTCGGAACGGAGAAGAAGATCCACCTTCCTTTCCGGAGAAACACGAAACGGATCCACAAGAATGGGTGTGCTGAAGGAATCCAATTTGGGTTTCGTGTCCTCAAGAAAAACCTTCCTTTGGACGGCTCGGGAGCTTGCCCTGGCTATTTTGAGGGCCTTCCCAAACACGCTCTCCATCTCTTTTTTATTGATCTTAGAACTGCAGGCAAAACCCCAGGCCCCCTGGAAAAGCACTCGAATCCCGAAACCCGAGTCCTCCTCCTGAGCGAATGCCTCGACTTTCCCGTTCTTTATCCCGATCTCTTCATTCTGGCGTTTTACGAGACGGATATCTGCATAGTCTACTCTTTTGAGTTTAGCAAGATCGAGGATATTCTCAATGAGGTTCTTCAATGGCGCCTTTCTAACGATCCTTACAATTTCGATGCCCCGGAAAAATAGAATCCATCTACATGGATGGCTGGAGCGACGACTCCGGTGATAAAACGTCTGGAATAGACGGTTCCCTCAGAACACAATCTCCTCTCCTTTGAGATCGCTTTTACCCGTGAAAGGGCTCTAAGGGCCGATTCAGTAAACCTCAAATTTTTGATCGGCTTTTTGATTTCCCCTTCTTCTATGAGGAAGGTCCCATCTCTGGTCATCCCGGTAAGGACCGCCTTCATCGGCTCCACCACATTGGTATAGTGGAATCGGGTGACGTAGATTCCTCTCCGGACAGAACGAATCATCTCTTCCAATGAGGAGGTTCCCCCTTTCATAAAGAGATTGATCGGGACAGGTCCTTCTGTATTTGGAGCCATGAGGGCATGGCCTGTGGATTCCTTCCCTTCTCTTCCTGCGGTGAAAGAATCATAGGTGACGTCCCGAGCCATCCCGGATTCAAAAAAGACGACCCTCTTTTTAGGAACCCCTTCAAAATCGAAAGGGATTGGCAATCCTTCTTCTTCTAATCCATCATCATAGATGGTCACCCTCTCATCGACCATCTTCTCTCCGAATCGATTACAGAAGAAACTCCTCTTTTCCTGTAGAGCCAGGGCATGAAAGCCTAAATATCCAAGGAAAGAAAGGAGTTCAGCGACAGCGTAGGGTTCTAAAATGACTTCGTACTCCCCTGGTTCAATCGTGACCTCAGGAATCCTTCGAACCCTATCGATTGCCTCCTGAGCCAGACTCTCTATATTGAAAGAAGAGGGATTTCTCGACACAAAGCTGGCATAGCCTGAACTCTCTTGATCGTGGACAATTAAATGGAATACAAGATCGGAATATTTCTGATAGGCTTCTACGCCTAAGGAGTTGAGGACTAATAATTCAACCACTCCATTAGAAAAAGAACCTGAGGCGTGAAGCCCCTTGTCTTTCACCTTCAAAAAAAGCTTCCTGAGGATCTCCACTTTTCTTCTTGGAGTAAGATAATCAATCCCCTCGTAATAGGTCTTAACCTGTGGAAAGGACTTTTTTTGGGGAAGCGAGAGGAATTCCTCGTTAGGAGGTTGAATCTTTGCGATGGAGAGGGCCCTCTCGAAGAGGTTTTCGATAGAGGCGGGAGTTAAGAGGTTGGTCGTTAACACCACAATCCTTTTATTGGAAATAACCCTCAGGATTAGAGTGGCGTTTCTCTCAGCTACATGCTGGTGAATGGTGGAATGGGTAAAACGGGTAAGCGAGGAATCCTCTGCAAGAAGGACAATCTCCGTCTGGTCAAAAGGGGAATCTCTGATAATCTTTTTTAAAAAAGGGTACCTCCTTTCTATTCCGATCACTTCCCCTCATCCTTTGTTGATATAGTGGGGAGGATTAAACTCTGTGCTCCCAAATTAAAAGATTCTTCTTGCAAACTCTTTCCCGAACTCAATGGCCCTTTTCATCTCCTCTGTATTAGGAACAAACTGGACGGAGAGTTCTTTCTCCCAGATCTCGAAGCTTTCCGACTCGAGGAATCTTTGCATCTCCTTAATTGCCCCGCCTCCCCATCCATAGGATCCAAAGAAACCGAAAATCTTCCCTTTAGGCCTCAGCCCTTTCATATAGGTCAGGAAGTCTCCAACCGTAGGGAACATCCCATTGTTTAAGGTGGGAGATCCAATCAGGATTCCCTTCGCCTCGAGCATCTCGGTGACTATATCACTTCGATGATTGGACCGAAGATGGAGAAGCTTCGCCTCTATCCCCTCTTCTATTAAACCTTTCAGGATGGCCTTCGCTAAGATTTCGGTACTCCCCCACATCGTGTCATAGATGACCAAAACTTTTTTCTCCGCCTTTCCATGACTCCAGTCCAGATAGGCTTCGATGATTCGGCTCGGATTCTTTCTCCAGATCAGGCCATGACTGGGACCAATCATCTCGATAGGGACTCCCATTTTTACCACTTCATCGATCTTTTTGATAATCAAAGGAGCGAGAGGCCAGAGGATATTGGCAAAATATTTGGCCGCATGCCTCATCACCTCATCTCCGATCTCATCCTCAAATCTCTGGCAGGTGGCAAGATGCTGACCGAAGGCATCGTTGGGAAGAAGAACTCGATCCTCAGGGATAAAGGTAAACATGCTATCCGGCCAGTGAATCATCGGGGCTTCAATAAAAGTGAGGTGCCGACGACCGATCGAGAGACTCTCTCCACTCCTGACCACTTGAAAATTCATCGGGCGTTGATAATGTTTCACGAGACCTTTTTGTCCTCGCTCTGATGTCACGACTATAGGATTACCGATTCGATCAACGATTTGAGGAAGGGAACTTGAATGGTCCATCTCCACATGATTGGTCACAACGAGGTCAATCTTTGAGGGATCGATGATCTCAGAGATCCGTCCAAGCATTTCCAGATAAAAGGGGGCCTTCACCGTATCGACCAGAACATTTTTTTCATCCAGGATGAGATAGGCATTGTAGGTCGTCCCCAGGGGAGTGGAATATCCATGAAAGTCTCTCGTGTTCCAATCAATGGCGCCCACCCAGTAAATCCTACTCTTCAGCTCGATCGGTCCCATCTTTCTCCTCCCTCCATCTCCTTATCCTTTCGGCTTCATGATCTCAAAAGACTCTAAGATCCTCTCCATCTCCTCACGATCCTTTGAACCCTCCTTTTCTTTGGTCAGATAAAGAATAAAGATCTGATAGGGTTCCGAGAATCCATAGATCCAGCCCCGCTCCCACTGCACCTCCTGATAGGTATAGGTCGCATATTTCCTGGCAGCATAGGGAACCCCTCGAAGGGGAAAAGGAACGGTCGGGCCTATCAGGATGTTTATTCCTTTTCCATATTCCTCTTCCAGTTCTTCTTTGAGGCTTACGGAAGCGGCACTCGTTAAGGCTTCAATTTTCTCCTGACTGAATTTGGCTTTTGGACTTGCTGGAGTAAGATCAATCTGAATCGTGGTCTGAGTAGAGGGATTGTAAATGTAGAGTTCCGTGACCTCTTTATCTGTAGGGGTCGGCTCTTCGTAACCCAGCTTTTTCAAAAACTCTGGAAATTCTGTGCTCATCTTCCAGTGAGGGGGGATGGCCACTCGAAAAGGATATCGGATTCCTATAAACTGATCTCCTTCAATCTTTCCAGGGGGGACCCGAAGATCATCATGGAGTGGAAGAGTCGCACAAGCCGATAGAATAAACAAAAATAGAATTAAGATCCTCTTCATGTATCCTCCTTTAAGTTAATTAAATTAATTATGACGTAATAATCATTTAAAATCAAATCAGTCTTCATCTACCGTCTCCACTTTGATGAGATTGGTCGTGCCGGGAATACTGATCGGGACCCCAGCAATAATGACAATCCTATCTCCCGGGGAGACCCAGCCCAGTTCTTTTGGGATCTTTTTTGACCTTTCGAGCATATCGTCGGTATCCTTCCACTCAGAGACAAGCATCGGGAACACTCCCCAACAGAGATTCAGCCTCCTGACCGTGGAAAGATGACGACTGAGAGCGAGAATCGGCTGAAAAGGCCTTAACTTCGATACCCATCGGGCTGTACTTCCCGATTCGGTAGGGGTAACAATCACCTTTGCCTCTGCATCTCTGGCTAAAAGGGAGGCCGCCTGAGTGATCGCCTGTGCCAGACCGGGTCTTCCCTCCCCCTCCCTCCTCAAAAAGTGCTCATGGGGAAACTCCTCTTCAGCTGCCCGGGCGATCTTTGCCATCATTTCGACGGTCTCCACAGGAAACCTTCCACTGGCTGTTTCTTCAGAGAGCATCACAGCGTCGGTTCCATCATAGATCGCATTGACCACATCGGTTACCTCCGCTCGAGTCGGCTGGATATGATCTACCATGGACCGAAGCATCTGGGTGGCTGTAATCACAGGTTTCCCGAGGGCATTGGCCTTTTTGATGATTCTCTTTTGAACATTGGGAACTCTCTCAAGGGGAGTCTCTACACCGAGATCTCCTCTTGCCACCATCACTCCATCAGAGGCCTCGAGGATCCGATCAAGAGTCTCCAGAGCCTCCTTCCGTTCGATCTTTGCAATAACAGGAATCTCCACTGAGTTCTTTTTTAAAAAATCTCTCACCTTCTCGATATCTGAAGCATCTTTCACATAGGAGAGACTGATGAGGTCAATCCCGTGTTGTAGCCCGAAACGAAGATCCTCTTGATCTTTTTCAGTAAAGGTTGAAATCGTCAATGTCCCTGTCGGAACATTCACTCCTTTATGAGAGGTTAAGATTCCTCCCACCTGAACCTCACACTCAATCTCTCTCCCATCGGTCTGAAGGACTTCAAGTTCGATGGTCCCATCCGCAAGGAGGATCTTATCTTTAGGCTTCACCTCCAGGGGAAGACGGGGATAGTTTACAAGGATGATTCTTCCACCGGCTCTCTCTTCTCGGTTGGTCAAGATGAGCCTCTCCCCCCTCTTGACTTCCAATCCCCCTTCCTTGATCTTCCCTACGCGAATCTTTGGGCCTGAGAGATCCTGAAGAATCGCCACAGGTTTTCCTAAACGATCAGAAATCTCCCGAATCCTGTGGATCTTTCTTTCATGTTCTTCATAGCTTCCATGAGAAAAATTGAGGCGGGCCACATTCATTCCCGCTTTGACCATTCGCTCTAAAACCTCAGGGGAGTCGCTCGCTGGACCAATGGTGCAGATGATCTTCGTCTTCTGAAATTTCATTTTTTTAATAGGGATTAGAAAAGAAGGAATCGAAAAGCTCTGAAAGCATTTGATTGAATATCTCCTCCATCTTGGCCGGAGTCAATCGAGTCAAGGTCATTTCCTTTTCCATCTCTCCACTTCTTGTGAACACCTTCCCCTCCTTTTTTACCCCTAAATGGATCACAAGATGGAGAGAACTCCTGAATTTCGTCCCGAGGGGAGCAGCCTTTCCTTCTGCCCAGAATCTTCTGATTTCGATAGAAAGAGCAGAATCTGTTTCTATCGCTTTTAGAGAATCTGGTTTCCCATCCCAACCCGGAAGAGAAATGACCTTCACTCCTGAGTCGGTGAGGACCCTATGAAGGGAGTCTGAAATGGCTTTCTCCAGAGGGAAAGGGTCGCTCTTAAAATAACTGGTTGCCCCTCGAATCGAGGTATGAGTTCCAATATAGTGTTTCTCTGGTCGTAAATCTTGAAAGGGAGCTATTCCAAGGGTAGGTCCTATCCTATCCTTTAGGGAAAGAAGTTCCCTGACAGGCTGATACTGAATAGAGAGGGAATAGGTCCCTAATCTCCCGCAACCCAGGATAAAAAAAGACAAAAGAATGATTCCAAACCTATGAATAGATCCCATCTCAACCTCCTCCTTAAAGAGATTGTTTTAAATTTACCAGTTCCTTCAAAGAATGTCAAAAGATCGATAGACAATTTATTTAAAATATTGTAAAAATGAAGAGATAATCGAATCTTTTCAGTTTCCTTCGAAGCCCCGGAAAGAGGAGAAAAAAATGGGATTTCCTCAATATCGATTGAGAAGATTTAGAAAAAACGAAATCTTTCGTGAAATCATTCGAGAAACCCATCTGAGGCCCGATGACTTCATTCTTCCCCTTTTCGTCCGACCTGGAAAAGGAGTCAAAAGAGCGATTCCTTCAATGCCAGACCATTTTCAACTCTCTATCGATCTTATCCTCAAGGAAGTGAAGGAGGCTAAATCCCTGGGAATCCCCGGGGTTATCCTTTTTGGAATTCCGGAGAAGAAGGATGAGATGGGCTCCGGGGCCTATGCCAAAGACGGGATTATTCAAAGGGCAATCGGGGAGATTAAAGAAAAGGTGGATGGAATCCTCGTTATCACGGATATCTGCCTCTGTGAATATACCAGTCATGGACATTGCGGGGTCGTAAAGAACGGGAAAATCCTTAATGATGAAACCCTCGAACTCCTTGCCCGCATTGCGCTTTCCCATGCCGAGGCTGGAGCCGATATGGTTGCCCCCTCCGATATGATGGATGGAAGGGTAGCCGCGATCCGAAGAATCCTGGATGAAAATCATTTTGAGGAGATCCCCATCCTCTCCTATTCGGCAAAATATGCTTCGAGTTTCTATGGTCCCTTCAGAGTCGCTGCAGAATCCAAACCTCAATTCGGGGATCGAAAATCGTATCAGATGGATCCTGCCAATGGGGACGAGGCTTTGAGAGAGGTCCGCCTGGATATCGAAGAAGGTGCGGATATGATCATGGTCAAACCTGCTCTCCCCTATCTTGACATCATCTATCGGGTTAAAAAGACCTTCAACATTCCTGTAGCAGCTTATAATGTGAGTGGAGAGTTTGCCCTGGTCAAAGCAGCCTCTAAATTAGGCTGGGTGGATGGGGAAGGAGTCATGATGGAATCGCTCACGGCGATCAAAAGGGCAGGGGCTGACCTTATCCTCACCTACTTTGCAAAAGAAGCCGCTAAAAAATTATGAGCAAAAAATTCCATTCTCCAAACTCAAAGCCTTCCTCCCGCATCACTCCCTTAAGAATGGTTGCTTGGGAATTAACCCGTCGATGCAATTTAGCGTGCCTTCATTGTCGTGCCTCCTCAGAATACGGACCCTACCCGGGAGAACTCACCACCGATGATTGCCTGCGGGTGATGGACGAGATTTCTACCCTTGGGGCGCCTGTAATAATTTTAACTGGAGGAGAACCCCTTCTTCGGGAGGATATCTTCGAACTGACCCGCTATGGAGCGAAAAAGGGGTTCCGAATGGTCATGGCCACCAATGGAACCCTCCTCTCGGAAGAGAACGCAAGGGAAATGAAGGACTCAGGGATTCAGCGAATCAGCGTGAGCCTCGATGGTCCTGACAAAGAAACCCATGACTCCTTTCGGAAAGTAGAAGGAGCTTTTGAAGGGTCTCTCCAGGGGATTGAGATCGCCAAAAGAGTTGGCCTTCCTTTTCAGATTAATACCACGGTTACCAAGATAAATCTTCATCTCATCGAAGAGATTCTTCGACTCGCTATAAAACTGGGGGCCGTGGCCCATCATCTCTTTCTCCTGGTTCCTACCGGAAGAGGAAAAGAGCTTCGAGATCAAGAGATCTCGGCTTTGGATTACGAAAAAACCCTCCATTGGTTTTACGAACAGGTGGATCGTGTTCCTTTGCAATTGAAAGCTACCTGTGCGCCTCATTACTATCGCATCCTTCGGCAGAGAACCCAAAAAGAAAAAAAAGGTCGTCTTCTCCAAAGGGAAGGCCTTGATGCGATGACCCGAGGGTGTCTGGGAGGAATCTCCTTCTGTTTCATCTCCCATCTGGGAGAGGTTCAACCCTGTGGTTACCTTGAATTGATCTGTGGAAACGTAAGGGAAAAGCCCTTTCCAGAAATTTGGAACACCTCCGAAATCTTTCAAACCCTTAGAAATGTGAATGGTTATCATGGAAAGTGTGGTCGATGCGAATATCGGAAGGTCTGTGGAGGCTGTCGAGCCCGTGCTTATGAACTGACGGGTGACTATATGGGAGAGGAGCCTTACTGTATCTATGAGCCAGCTTAAAGGGTTCTTTCGTTTTCGAATCAGCCTCACGATGAAATTCCTGGTGGCCATGATTCTCCTTGTCTTCATCACCTCTGCCGCTTTCTCCTATTATTTCATCGGTAGAGAAATTGCCCTGATTCGAAACCAACTGGATAGCTATGGAAACTCTCTTGCCAATGCCCTTCTCTTTCATCCCTCTCTGGAGTCTCTTCTGAAAAACGAGAGCGATTCGCATCTCGTCTCCCTGAAGGAAATTGTCGAAAGAATGGTGAAAGAAGAGGAGGTCGTTTTTTTCACCGTCCTCAACTCCCATGGAGATCGTCTGGCCTATGCCTCCAAAACGAGCGTTTCTCCGGAAGACCCCTCTATCTATCCCTTTACTAAAACCTTAAAAAACCCCAGGGGAGAAATCCTGGGAAAGATTCACATCGGGCTCTCCCTTAAAAAGTTGGAGGAGCACCTTTCTCAATTGAAAGGGGACATGCTCTTGGTCACCCTGGGGGTCATTGGAGTTGGATTCCTTCTTACCCTGATAGCCGCTCGAATTCTCGTCAAGCCTATTGATAAACTGGTCTCTGCGACAGAGAGGGTGGCCAAGGGGGAACTTGCCCAGACGGTCGATATCCGTTCAAGAGATGAGATTGGAGATCTGGCCAAATCCTTCAATGCGATGACCCTTCAGCTCAAAGAATCGAGAGACCATCTGGAAAGGAAGGTAGAAGAACGAACACGACAGTTAGCTGAAAACCTCGAGGAGCTCCGTCAGGCAAGAAGTGTTACTCTGAAAATGCTTGAGGATCTTCAGCTCGCCAAAAAGGAACTGGAAAAAGCGAACCTCGAATTAAAAGAGATGGATGAGACCCGAATGAAATTTATCGGAATCGCCTCTCATGAACTGAAGACTCCCCTGACCGCCATCAAGGCCAATATCGACTTTATCCTATCCGAAAAAGAAGGGAAGCTTCCAGACTACCTGAAGCCTTATCTTCAAACCATTCAGAGGAATACCAATCGGATTCAAAAGACGATGGATCTGATGCTCGATCTCTCAAGGATTCGTTCGGGTTCCCTCCCCCTTCATCCGGAACCTATCCTCCTTTCCGAGGTCATCGTTGGATATATTAACGAAGTTAAACCTGTAGATAAAAAAATCTCCGTGGAATTCCATATTCCATCAGAACTCTCTGTCTATGCCGATCGAAATAGACTCCACGATATCTTTATCAATCTCCTTTCCAACGCCTTTAAATTTACCCCTGAAGGAGGAAAGATCTTTATCCAGGCCTCCCCGAAAGAGGACCATGTCCTGCATGAGATTCGAGATACCGGGATCGGGATTCCGGAGGATAAGTTTCAAAAGATTTTTGAAGAATTCTATCAGGTGGAGAGTGGAAAACATGGAGGGACGGGCCTGGGGCTTGCGATCACCAAACGAATTGTGGAAGAGCACGGAGGGCATATCTGGGTCGAATCTCGTCTCGGAAAAGGTTCGAGCTTTTACTTCACCCTCCCGATCTTTAAAGAAAGGGAATCCCATGTCTAAAGCGTTTAAAGGGAAGGTTCTCATTGTTGACGATACCCCTGATACCCTGGACATCATCGGGAAACTTCTCTGGTTTGAAGGATATCAGGTTCTGACCGCCTCCACCGGAGAAGAAGGGATCGAATGTGTGGAAAAAGAGAAACCTGATGTGGTTCTCCTCGACATCAATCTTCCGGGAATGGATGGGAATCAGACCCTTCGGGAAATTAAAAGGATTAACCCCATTCTATCCGTGATCATGCTCACGGCCTATGCGACAGTGGACAATGCGATCGAGGCCCTGAAATTCGGGGCAACGGATTTTATTAAAAAGCCTTTTGAGAATGAACATCTCATTCATATCGTGAACCAGGCCCTCGAAAAACATCATACCCTGTTAGAAAAAGAGAGGCTTGAAGAGGAGGTGAGGAGGCTCTCCATTACCGATGATCTCACCGGTCTATATAATCACCGTCATTTCTTTAAGACCCTGGAGGCCGAACTGGTTCGAAGGAAGCGTCAGGGAACCTCCCTTTCCCTTCTCATGTTCGACATTGATAATTTTAAACAGTATAATGACCTCCATGGCCATATCGAAGGGGATCGGGTTCTCAAAAAAATAGGAGCGATTGTGAAACACTCCATTCGAAGCAATGTCGATTCAGGTTACCGATACGGAGGAGACGAGTTTGCAGTTCTTCTTATTGGAGCGACCCGGGAGCAGGCCCTGGGAATTGCAGACCGAATCCGGTCTACGATTGAGGAGTCAGGCTTTGAAAAGATTACCGTGAGTATAGGACTTGCGGAATTCAATGATCAATATGATCTCGAGGGGTTTGTAAAAGCAGCCGACCAGGCGATGTATATGGCGAAAAATTCGGGTGGGAATAGAGTCTATACCCATTCCTAAGGCCTCCCATGACCCAACGACCCAAACTCTTTTTGATCGACGGTTCTTCCTATCTCTTCAGGGCATTTTACGCCCTCCCTCACCTCTCCAATTCAAAGGGAACTCCTACCAATGCCGTTTATGGATTCACCCAGATGCTCCTCAAAGTCCTTAAAGAGCATCGCCCCACCTATCTCGCCATCGTGTTTGACTCCAAGGCTCCCACCTTTCGAAGCGAAATCTATCAGGCTTACAAGGCAAACCGGCCTCCCATGCCAGAGGCCTTAGCTTTACAGATTCCCTACATCAGAAAGATTATCGAGGGATATCGGATTGCCACCCTCGAGAAGGAAGGCTTTGAGGCGGATGACCTCATTGCTACCGTAGCTAAAAGAGTCTCTTCAGAGATGGAGGTCGTGATTATTACGGGAGACAAAGATATCCTCCAATTGGTAAACGATCGGATCATGGTCTATGATACGATGAAAGATAAAAAGTTTGGGATCGATGAGGTGAAGGAGCGATTTGGAGTAGAACCTGAAAAGATCATAGAGGTGATGGGATTGGCTGGGGATCCGATCGACAATATCCCCGGGGTTCCTGGAATTGGCGAGAAGACTGCCATCGAATTGATCCAAAAGTTCGGCTCTATAGAGAATCTCCTCAACCACCTCGAAGAAGTTCCTCAGAAGAGATTAAAAGAAAGGTTAGAACAGTATGGGGCTCAGGCAAGGATCAGCCGTAAATTAGCCGAACTCCCAACCGATCTTCCGATCTCTTTCCAGGTAGAGGACTTTACGGTGCCCCCTCCTGATCTTCGAACCTTAAGAGAGCTCTTCAGGGAGTTAGAGTTCACAAAACTCTTAAAGGAACTCCCTTCGGAGGAATCCTCCCGGGATCACGAAAGAGATTATCGTTTGATTTTGAAAGAGGAAGAGTTTCTCTCTCTTATTGAAAACCTGAGGGGGGGATCGTGGATTTCGATTGATCTTGAAACCACCTCCCCTTATCCGGTGTGGGCTAATCTCGTAGGAATCAGTCTTTCCTATCAACCCCATCAAGCCTTCTATATCCCGGTTGGACATCAAGGGCCTCACCCCCTTTCCCAGCTCCCTCTCTCTCAAGTCCTTGGGGGATTAAAACCCATCCTCGAAGATCCTTCGATTAAAAAAGTAGGGCAAAATATCAAATATGAATGGATCGTCCTGAAACGTTATGGGATTGAGCTCCAGGGGA
>CALIBK010000057.1 GCA_938045955.1 uncultured bacterium
AGTAAACGTAAAAACCATCCACCATGAGTGGGAAATAGGCCTGATGGGGTTAGTTTAACACCGATAGCATCTGCATTCCAATGGTTTCGGAAATACTCCTCTCAGACCGAAAAGATCTCAACTTTTCATTGAAGGACGAAAAGAAAGCGAAGACAATTGACACTCCTTTTTCTTCTTGTTAATATCCTTGTGGAGAGAAGAGAAAATGGAAATTCAAAGGATTCGTAGGGCGGCGAAAGACCTCCTTAAATCCAGAAAAACAATCGCTTTTACAGGAGCGGGAATCTCTGTGGAAAGCGGTATACCAGATTTTAGAAGTGCGGGAGGACTTTGGGAAAGATTCGACCCTGAAGAATATGCCCACATTGATGCCTTCTATTCAAATCCGGAGAAAGTCTGGATGATGCTAAAAGAGATGTTCTCGCTTATCCTGAAGGCCAAACCAAATCCTGCCCATATGGGACTGGCGGATCTGGAAAAAATGGGACTTCTTTCTTCTATCATTACTCAAAACGTGGATGGTCTTCACCAAGCTGCTGGGAGCAAGAATGTCATCGAATATCATGGAAGCCACCGCACCCTTTCCTGTTTAAAATGTTCAAAATCTTTTGATGGAACTCATCTCACGGTAGAGGATCTTCCTGCTCGTTGCCCTTCTTGCTCTTCTCTTTTAAAACCCGACGTCGTCTTCTTTGGAGAGGCAATCCCCTGGAAAGCCCAAACCCTTTCGATCATGGAGGCTAAATCTTGTGATCTTATCTTAGTCATTGGGACTTCAGCGGTCGTCTATCCAGCAGCCTCTATCCCCTTCATAGCAAAACAAAGGGGGGCTACGGTGATTGAAATTAACAAGGAGCCGACCCCGCTCACTTACAAAATCTCGGACTATCTGATTGAAGGTCCTGCTGGAAAAATCCTTCCTGAAATAGTCCAAGAGGTGAAACGATTACGGGAAGCCCGCGAGGATTATTGAAATCTAAATTTTAAAATGATATGATTTATTAAGGGTCCTTTAACGACCAGCCCAAATTTTTTAAATGAGGCTGGTCTGTGAGAGGTGAAGGTCTCTATTTGAAAGAACAGCAAGCTGTAGAATCGCTTCTCCAGGAAGAGGCTACCGAAAAGGTTGTGCTTGATGATCTTCCAATAGCTAACCTCCTTTTCGGACCTCACAATGAAAATTTAAAACGGATTTCCCGGGCCATTGGTGTCAAAATCAATGTAAAGGGCAATGTTTTGACGATCCATGGCGAAAGGTTTGAGGTTGAACTTTCTAAACGTGTCATTCATGATCTCTATCTCCTCCTGAAAAAGGGCTACCCCCTCTATCCGAACGATGTCGATTATGCCATCCGTATGATCTCAGATGATCAGAATGTGAATATTGAAGAGATCTTCCTCGATACAATCTATATTTCCTCAAAAAAGAGAGTCATTACTCCGAAAAGTTTAACTCAGAAGCAATATATCGATGCAATACGAAAATATGATCTTGTCATAGGGATCGGTCCTGCAGGGACAGGGAAAACCTATCTGGCTATGGCGATGGCAGTAGCCTCTCTCATGAAACAAGAGGTCGAGCGAATCGTTCTGACCCGACCCGCCGTGGAGGCAGGAGAAAAGTTAGGTTTTCTCCCCGGCAATATGTATGAAAAGGTCAATCCCTACCTTCGTCCTCTCTATGATGCCCTATACGACATGATGGACTTTGAACGGGCTTCTAAACTGGTGGAAAAAGGGGTCATCGAAGTTGCCCCATTAGCTTTCATGCGGGGTCGAACCCTGAATGACTCCTTCATTATTCTTGATGAAGCACAGAATACCGGGCCAGAACAGATGAAGATGTTTCTTACCCGATTGGGATTCAGTTCTAAGGCTGTCATTACGGGGGACATTACTCAGGTGGATCTGCCAGAAAATAAAGTCTCAGGACTGATCGAGATTCAAGGAATCCTCAAGGGAATAGAGGGAATTGCCTTCATCTATTTTTCAGAGAAAGATGTGGTGAGACATCCTCTGGTCCAGGAAATCATCAAAGCCTATGATAGAGCGGAAGAAAAGCGCTTCCGTTCAAAACATTGAATCTTCCATGAGAAGAGGAATGATGAAGTTGATTAAAACATTGAGTTCTTTTTCTGGATATCGGCAAGGCAATCACGGTTCCAAACGAAACTATTGGAGAGAAAAGGTTCAATCTCCATTCTATCAAAAGTGGCTCATTGGGATGGTCACTGCTTTACTCCTCGCCTTTCTTCTCCTTCCTACCTTAAGTTTGCCCGTTAAAGAATATAAAGTAGGTGAGATTGCGACCAAAGAGATAAAATCGGCTCAAGATCTCTTGGTAGAAGATGAAAATTCGACGAAGGAAAAAAGAATCGAAGCGGAGAAATCTGTCCTCTCCGTTTATGACTATGACCCAGACCTCCTCAGGGATGTAGAAAACCGAATTCGGTCAACCTTTATTTCCCTTTCTTCATCTTTAGAGAAGGGGAAAAATCATGAGTTAGAGATCCAGAGGCAACGGGAATGGGAAGCTTCTATTCGTCTCCCCTTGAACCTAAATGAATGGCATCTTTTAGAGAAAGAAAAATTTAATCCTGCTCTGGGTGAGAGAATTTTGAAATTGATCAGTCCCCTTTTTATTAAAGGGATTGTCAATGATAAAGATCTCCTGGATCCCGAAGCGATGAAAGGGGTGACCATCCGAAACATTCAGACCAGGTTGGAAAGAAAGGAGTTTCCTCCCTTTAGCTTCCTTGATTATAAGGAGGCCAAATCTAAACTACGGATAGAAACCGAAACCTTATCCACCCTTTATGGGAAAGAAATGGGAATTCTTTTAATCAAAATCTCGGAACATTTCTTACGTCCCAATCTTACCTTTAATAAAGACGAGACCGAAACAAGGAAGATAGAAGCCAGGGAGAGAGTCAATCCGGTCTATTTTCAGGTGAAACGGGGAGAGGTTATCTTGAGACCAGGCGAGAAGGTGAAAGAGGAACATATCCTGAAGATCAGGGCATTAAAAAAGGCTCAAGAAAGGAGTTACCTCCTTTCTATCCTGGCAGGTCTCATCCTTTTAAGTTTTCTCATTTTAGTGATCCTTCACGAATTCTCCACTAAAAATATTCGAAAGATTGCCCCTTCTCAGAAAGATCTCATCTTTTTCTGTAGCACTCTCATTGGTACAATTGGGTTCCTGAAACTCTATCAATTGATTGCGGAGATCTTAGGAGGAGAGCTTCTTTCCATCCCCTCTTCCTCCTATATTTATCTTTTCCCCATCGCCGCAGGGGCCATGCTTATCCGGATAGTCCTCAATTCGGAGGTCGCCATCGT
The DNA here is from genome assembly GCA_938045955.1 of uncultured bacterium. Taxonomy (GTDB): domain Bacteria; phylum Desulfobacterota; class BSN033; order BSN033; family UBA1163; genus CALIBK01. The sequence goes on from CALIBK010000057.1 coordinate 3,340, forward strand.
CTATGCCGTTCTTTCGAGTTATTTCTCTGCTGTACTCATGGGAAATCAACTCTTCCTGTTTATCTTCAGTTTCATAGGAAGCCTGATCGGAGCCCATCGGGTCGCAAGGTGTGAGCAACGGTCCATTTTGATTAAAGCAGGATGGATCGTAGGAGGAGTGAATATCCTGACGATTCTTTCCTACTATCTGATTTCTGGGACTCCTTTGAGGATGACCCTTCTCTCGGATGGAATCATGGGATTTTTAGCCGGTCCCCTCTCTTCTGTTTTCCTTTTAGGAATTACACCCATCGTCGAAAGCCTATTTAATTATACCACGGATATCAAACTCCTCGAACTGGCAAACAGGGATCACCCCCTCCTGAAGGATATGGTCGTGCAGGCCCCTGGAACTTACCATCACAGTATCACCGTTGGGATTCTCGCAGAAGAAGCCGCCAAATCTATTGCCGCCAATCCTTTATTGGCAAGGGTAAGTTCCTATTATCATGATATAGGGAAATTAAAAAAACCTCTTTACTTTATTGAAAATGTGAAGGGAATGGAGAATCGCCACGACCATCTTTCTCCCTCGATGTCGAGCCTTATTCTCATTTCTCATATAAAAGATGGGGTTGAATTGGCATTGGAAAATCGCTTGGGAGAAAGGATTACCAATATCATCCGACAACACCATGGAACAAGCCTGATCACCTGTTTTTATAACAAGGCAAAAGAAAAAGAGAACCCTGAAATAGATCCCATTGATGAAAAAGAGTTTCGTTACCCAGGACCAAAACCCCAGACCAAAGAGGCTGGAATCGTGATGCTCGCTGATGCCGTGGAAGCTGCTGCCAGAACCCTGACTGATCCTACGGCCTCCAGGCTCCGAGGACTGGTTCAGGAGATCATCCAAAACTTTTTCAAGGACGGTCAGCTTGAGGAATGTGAATTGACCTTAAAGGATCTTCAGAAGATCGAAGAAGGTTTCATCAGAATCCTCACGGGCATCTTCCATCAAAGAATCGATTATCCCTCTCTTCCCTTCATAGAGCTTCAAAAAAAGAAAAACGATGAAAATTTGGATCAAAAACCAGCAAAAACTTACCCCCTTAGACTCAAGAAAGATAAAACGAACAGCTCAAAAAATATTGAGCACCTTAGGACTTCTTGAAGCGGAGCTCAGTATTCTGTTCGTCAACGATCGAGAGATTCGGGAAATGAATCGAAAATATCTGGGTAGAGATAGGCCGACAAATGTCCTTTCTTTCTCAATGAGAGAAGGGGTGGGTTCATCATTACATCCAACTCTTCTCGGGGATTTAGTGATCTCAATCGAGGCCGCAAGAAAACAATCGAGAAGTTGGGGTCTCAATACCATGGAAATGATTACCCTTCTGATCATTCACGGAGTTCTCCATTTAATCGGATATGAACACGAAGGAAACCGAAAAGAAGCAAAGAGGATGGCCGCGAAACAAAAGGAACTCTTCCATATAGTGACTAAAGGGAGCGCTTCAATTAAAAATCCATAGTTTTCGAAGGCGATTAAAACGTCTGAGAAACTGGATTTCATCTGGGGTCATAGAAGAGGGGGATGCCCTTTCTTTTAATTTTAAAAACCCTCCATAATCGACCCAGCGAAGGAAGGGGAAAAAATATCGGTGGAGGATTCCTCCCACTTTTAAAGAGATACTGCTATTAAAATCAATAAGATAGGGCTCTCCCGCTTCGGTAATGAGGATATTTCCTTTATGCCTTAAATCTAAATGGGCTATCCCTCTAAGATGGATTTCATCAAGGATTCTTTTGAGACTTGGGAAAAAAGAGGTTGGGAGTTTTTCATTCCTTCCGATAGGCCTCCCTGGAATAAATTCTAAGGCGAAGGCAAATCGGTCAATTCTTTTTAAAGGTTTTGGAATCCCCTTGATCCCGTTCAATTTTTCATAAATCTTCCATTCCTTTTGAATTAACCACCAACTCAAAGTCCATCGAAAGAAAAAATTTCTTTTTTGAGCATCCTTTATGATAAAATATTGCCCCCCGATCTCTGCACGACTCAGATCAGGTTTTCCAAACCTTCCTTTGACCAGAGATATTGAATTTTTTTCAATTTCACCTCGTTCCATATTTTTTAAGAATTTAAAGTAGTTTCCTCCAATAAGGTCGACTCAAGATTAGTAAAATCCCTCCAATAATGATTAAAAGGATTCCCTCTTCACTGTTTTCTATAAAATTCTTAAATCGCCAAGGAACTCTCTCTTTTGAATAAGGAACCATTCTGGGGATATAATCTGGAACCTTTTGATCATAATCCTCGAATTGCGCACCGAAAAGCCTTCTTAGCCGATCTCCTTCAACCCTTTTTTTATAGGGAATATAATGAAAGCAGAACATTAGAGTAGAAGCCGCAAGAAGATAGATATTATCGGCCAGAATACAGAACCCTGTGGTAATCAAGATCGTTCCGATATAAAGAGGATTCTTCACATAACTGTAAGGACCACTGATCGTAAGGACCTCGTTCTTCTGTAAATGACCCGCTGCCCAGATTCGAATCCCCTCCCCTATGAAAATCAGAATGATTCCGATCAGGATTCCCGTGAAATTAGGTTTGGCAAAAAGAACCAATAGAATCGCTCCAATAAAAAGCGGGACTCTCCTTAACGGGTGCTTCATGAGGATACTCCTTCTTCTGATTGAACGGATAGGGATCTTTTCTTCTTTTTAAAAATAAAATAGAGATTTCTAAAATAGATAAAATTCCCCGGAAGATAGGCCAAAATAAAGACAGGATCCATCCGATGAATCGCATAGATAAGAACGATGAGCCCACCAGCGAGACTAAAATACCAGAAGGAGACGGGAATGACACTCTCTTTTTTCTTCTCCGAGGCAATCCATTGGACAATGAATCGCATAGTAAACATGGCCTGTCCGATCAATCCGAAGATGAGCCAGAAATCCAACTGGAAGGTAGGATACCTCGAAGAAAGATCCCTTAGAAAATTTGACACAAAACCGAACATTGATTCCATTTTAAATCTTCTCCTCGATTTCATAGTGAATACGGCGACTCTTCATCCATCTCACTCCTAAGAGATCGACGAAGGCACGCCAGGCACGATTTCGAATATTATACTTTGATTGGCCAGACCCTCGTGGATGATGAATCACAGGAACTTCAATAATCCGGTACCCCTTCATCTTTACCAGGGTCGAAAGAAACCGATGCATTCCATTGAAGGGTGGGATTTCCGAGATACACTCCCTTTTGAAGGCCCGAAGGGTACAGGCGCTATCTTTAATCGCTTCTCCACTGATCCAATTCCGAATCGCATTTGCAATCTTTGACGAGATCTCTTTTAGCCAGGGATCCTCCCTTTTTATTCTCCAACCTGTGGCCATATCATAGGTATCTAACCATTTTAGCAATTTCGGGATATCCTCAGGATCATTCTGGAGGTCCGAATCCAGTGTGACAATAACCTGACCCTGGGCTTCCTTCATCCCTGCATATAGAGCGGTACTCAGACCATAATTCTTTTTAAATCCCAGAATCCTTATAAAGGGGTATTGGGAGGCAAACTCTTTAAGAATTTTTCGGCTTCCATCCTGACTTCCATCATCCACAAAAATAATTTCGTAAGAAGATCGCAGGGAATGAAGGACTTCTATCAGTTTAGACATTAAAAGAGGAAGATTCCCTTCTTCATTGAAAACAGGAACAACCACAGAAATCTCAAGGGGCTCATTGAACTTCATAAATTTATCGATTTGTAATCAGTACGATATCATCATCACCCACACTTCGACGAGCTATTAATTCGATGTCGGGTTTATCCTCAGTCCGTTGAAGTCTTGAAAAGTCCATATACTTAAGAAGACAAAAAACTCTTTCTTTGGAATTCAAGAAACGAAGAAGATCCTCTTCGGTTTCTAATTCCAAAATGGGTACGACCTTTGAATAAAAATTATAGGGACCCACCCCAAAACCACCATAGAGGCCAACTCTTTCGCCAGGCTGAATTCTTGAGGTGATCTCCTGAGAGATAAAACGGGCGGACTTGTATGGGTTGACCAGCGGGAAAATTACCCTTTCTGTATATAAGAATCCTATACTCATCATTCCGAAAATGGTGAAAAAGAGTGGGACTCGGGTTCTTAATCGATAAAGAATGAAGAGAAGAAGACCCCCACCGATAAGCAGAAACGTGAGTGGAAGGCTATAAGAAAGATAGGAAGGAAATTTCGAAGACACGACCCATGGGAGGACTGCACCCAGAATCAAAGTTAAGCCCATCCATCCATAAAGAGGGAGAGTCATCCATTCCTCGCGAAAGGATTCAAAAGAGGAGGAGATAAAATCATCCCATAGCTTTCCCACCATTAATGAAACAGAAGGGAAAAGTGGAAGAAGATAAAGTCCTCTCTTCCCTTTGGAAAAAGAAAAAAACAAGAAAATCGCCGCAAACCATACGAGTATGAAAAGATTCTCTTTTCTTTGATTATCTCCTTCTTTCGAGAAAAGATAATAAATAGCTCCGGGAAGAAAAATCGTCCAGGGCAAGAAGTCAATAGGAAAATTATAAAAATAGTAATAGAAGGGCCGAACATGACTCGTACCTTTAGCAAAGCGATCCACAGTGTGAAGAAGGAGGGTTTCTTGAAGAAACTCCTTTCCCCCCTTTAGGAGTGCAGGAAGATACCAAGAAAGGATAATCGCCAAACATAGGATCATCCCTGAAAATAGTCTCAACTTTTTGATCGTTTTCCAATCCTTGAGGACGCCGAGATAAATTAATGAGATGAGAAGAGGGAGAATAAATCCTATAGGCCCTTTCACCAGGGTCCCCAAGGCCATTCCAATATAAAATCCATAAATCATCAAACTCCTCTTTTCTCCCCAATCCCAATAACAAAAACAGAGGAGAGAAAAGGTGATAAAGAACGTCAGGGTGGTATCCATATTGGCTCGGGTCGAGAGATACGCGAATTGGAAACTGCTCATCAAGATAAGGCTTGACAGGAACCCGATTCGAGAGGAATAAAGTTTTTTCCCGATGAAAAATGTCGTCAAAATTCCTAAAAACCCAAAAAGAGCAGAAGGGAATCTGACTGCAAAAGAAGTAAATCCCTGAAAAAGAAAAGAGGACAGGCCGATCAGCCAGAAGAAGAGAGGGGGTTTGTCCGTGTACACTTTTCCATTTAAATGCATTAAAATCCAATCTCCTCCCTGAACCATCTCTCTTGCTACCTGAGCATAACGGGGTTCGTCCGGATTCCATAGGTCCCATTGGTTTAGGTTAAGGAAGAATAAAAAAATACACAACAATAATAGAATGGATATCTGGACCCATTTCTGAGGATAAAACAATCTGGGTTGGTCCTTTCTAATCATTTCCTTTTTACCCTATCTTAATCCGAAGACAATTTTGTTTTCAACTTTCCTGGCCATATTAATCTAATGGTGTTGAAAAGAAAGATTCCAAGTATTTCGGGAATATTCTAGTTGGGTATGTTGGGTCCCAAAATCTCTCACCAGAGATAGGTGATGAATATAGAAAAAATTGTAAGAGTAACTTAGGGTATGAATCGTTTCTGTCGCATGCCCCTCAATGTCCTTGAATTTTGATAATCATAAAGATTTTATTCTTATCCTTCATTCTATTAATTGGAATACCAGAAAACCCGTTTTTCATTAAATCCTTTAAGCCTTTTTCAGAGGTAATCACGTAAACTTCTTCCTTATCCTTAATCTTCTCCTTCAATTCCTCCACTTTCTTAATTTGGGGAATAAATTTATGACCATAAAAATTGATTTTCTCAAGGATCCCCTCATCCATCTGATAGGCAAGGAGACCTTTTTCCTGAAAAAGGTTCAATTCCCGAGAGAGAAGAGGACCAGTGGTCTTTATCCCGTTTTTCGTTATCAAAAAAACATCATATCCATGCCAACTCATAAGGGCTAAAAATAAAATTACCAGAAACAGGGAAAAGGATCTGTCCCTCCAGTATCCACCCATCAACAGGGCTAAGGCCGGGAAGGCAGGTAATAGATATCTTGAAGCACGATAAGAAAATAGGGTAAGAAGAATAAAAAGTGAGAGAAACCATAGCATAAGAAAGAACTCATCTTGAGTTTTCTTTTTTTTCCACAAATGGATAAAAAGAAAGGGGAAAAAAATAGACCAGGGGGCAAAATCGATCCAAATTCGATAAACATAGATATAGAATGGATCATGCCGGGTAAGAATCTTTGATTCTCTCCAAACTGTCACAGCCGTTTTCCAATCGACTTGATAAAAAAATGAAACGATCCATGAACTTAAAATGAAACAAATGACTATGTATCCCAAGATAAATTCTTTTCGAAACAGGATGTTCCATTCTCTTTGGCTCATCTTGAATAAAAAGATAATAAGAAGGGGCAATAGGATTCCCACGGGTCCTCGAGTCAACCCCGCGAGTCCCATAAAAAAGAAGGAGAGAGTAACTAAAAGATAATATTTCTTTCCTGAATTCTGCTGCCCGATATAGTAGGAGTAAAGAGACAAAAGGATGAGGATAGAGAATACCATATCCGTTCTGGCAATTCGTCCCTGCCAGAAATATAAATAAGAAGAGATCAAAATTCCTCCTGAAATGAGACCGTATCTTCCATTTCCCCAGACCCTTTTTCCCCAGAGATAAACGACCAGTCCTCCGATCCACGCAAAAAAGGCGGAAGGGAATCTCGCAAGAAAGGGAGTCACGGATCCGTATATTTTAGAAGGAAGAGCGATGAACCAGAAAAGCAATGGAGGTTTGTGAAGATAAATTTCACCGTTCAACCGGGGGACAATCCAATCTCCGGATTGAATCATCTCCTTCGCCACCTCTGCATATTTGAGATAATCGTGATTCTCAAGTGTCCTTCCCCAGAGATTAAAAAACAGCGCAAAAAAACTACCTCCCAAAAAGACAAGCAATGTCCCATGGTTCGATTTGATTGGTTTAGTCTCGTTCGGTTGAATCGATCTTACTCTCCACATAGAAAGGCTTCTTTAAATCCTTTCTTCAATCTCGTAATGGATATGGCGACTCTTCATCCAGCGGACTGCCAGAAGATCAACAAAGGCCCTCCACATTCGATTCCAGGTGGTATATTTTGAAACCCCAAATTTCCTGGGGTGATGTCCAATAGGAATTTCAATCACTTTATAGCCTTCCATCCTTACCAGGGTCGGCATGAAACGGTGCATTCCCTTATAGAGTTTTAGATTTTGTAAGCACTCTCTTCGATAAGCCCTAAAGGTACAACCACTATCCCGGATGGTCTCCCCCGTGAGCCAATTACGAATACCATTTGCAATCTTAGAGGTTATTCTTTTGATCCAGGAATCTTCTCTCTTCTGTCGCCAACCGGTAACCATATCATATTCTTTCAAATAATCGATCATTCTTGGAATATCATTTGGATCATTTTGAAGGTCCGCATCCATGGTGATGATGATCTCCCCTCTCGCCTCTTTTAACCCAGCAGCTCCAGCGGCTGTCTCACCACAATTCGTTCTTAATCCAAGGATTCGAATGCGAGGATATTGAGAAATAAGCCTCTTCAGAATTTTTCGACTTCCGTCCGTACTTCCATCGTCTACAAAAATCATCTCGTAAGGTTTCTCCATTTGCTTTAACACCTTGTCGAGTTGAGGGATCAGAACAGGAAGATTCTCTTCCTCATTAAAAACGGGAACGACCACCGAAATAAAGATTTTCTCTGTTTCTTTCATAAAATATCCATTCCTCTTTTAGCCTCATGAATTCATAAAAAAATCCTTTATCAAGGAACAGATCCTTTCTACCTCTTCTTTTTTTAATCCCGGATAAATCGGTAAGGAAAGGATCCGGGAGGTCACCTCTTCTGTTTTTATAAGTTTGGGCTGGGGGCCAAGAGTATTTTGCACGGCTGGTTGAAGATGATTCGGAACAGGGTAATGGATACCTGTTTGAATTCCCTGTTCTTTCAAATAGGCCAACAGGCTGTCTCTTTTTGAAGTCTGAATGACATAAAGGTGAAAGACCGGATCAGCCCAATCTTTTACTTTAGGGATAATCACGGGGACACCTTCCAGCCCTTGAGCATACCAGCGGGCAATCTCTCTACGTAATTCGTTAAATTTTTCCAGTCTCTGAAGCTGGAGTCGTCCGACGGCTGCCTGAATCTCGTTGAATCTCAAATTATATCCTACCAATTCATGGGTATATTTTTCCTTTCTCCCGTGATCTCTCAACATTCGGCAACGTTCTGCAAGTGAGTCTTCGTTTGTCACCAACATTCCACCATCTCCTAAAACCGTTAGATTCTTAGAAGGATAAAACGAAAAGCACCCGGCTATTCCTATGGATCCTACTTTTCTTCCCTTGTATCGTGCCCCATGGGCTTGACAACAATCCTCTAAGAGAAAAAGTTTATAATCTCTTGCCAATTGATTAATCGAATCGAGATCAGCTGGATGTCCATAAAGATGGACAGGAATAATCCCCTTGATCTTAATTCCCAACTTCTGAGCTCCAATTAGAATCTCTCTTACGTGATCGGGATCCATTGTAAATGTTTCATCAATATCTACAAAAATAGGAGTTGCCCCAACATGGAAAACAGGTTCGATCGTCGGGAAAGCGGTCAGGGAGGGAACCAAAATAGCATCCCCTGGGCCTATTCCTAAAGCCTTTAAACATAGGAAGATAGCCGACGTACCAGAAGAGGTTAGGATAGCATGCTTCACCCCTATAAATTGGGCAAACTCCTTTTCAAATTCTCTACTCTGGATACCCAAAATGTATTGGCCAGAATCGATCACTTTCAAGACACACTCTTTAATCTCTTGATCGATGTAAGGTTTCGAAAGAGGAATTTTCATATTGGCTCCTTTCTCTCTTTTGATTCCTCCCACTCAATTTCAATTCTTTCACCCCTTTTCGAAGACTCATAACAGGCCTCAACCACTTTCAATGCATCATATCCTGCTCGTCCATCGGCCAATGGTCTTTTACGAGTTACGATGGATTCCAGAAACGCCTTCAATTCAATAGCCAGGGGTTCTTCTGATCCAATAGGAATTTCAGAACACTTTCCCTCCATTGCCACCCAACGGTCGCCTTGTTTCTCATGGCGATTTTCATAAAATAAAAGGGTGTTCTTCCGAAAGTCACAATAAATACTACCTTTATCTCCTACGATCGAAACATCCCTTCTTTTTTCGGGTGGCATATAACCTGCCTCAATCAGAACAATCGTTTCACCATATTCTAATACGGAAATGGAAGTATCGTCCAAAAGTGAGTTCAAATAATTTCTTACCACTGATCTTACCGCTTGAGGAGGATGGCCGAAAAGATAGTTAAAGAGATCAAAAAAATGGATGGCGTCTGTTTGTGTCACTCCTACATCCATCCTTGGTCTCTTAAATCCCATAAAATGGCCGTAAGCATACCGAATCGTTCCTAACCTGCCCTCTTCGAGAAGACTCTTGATCTTAGAAACTGCCGGATGATATCGATAGATATGACCAACCTGAAGAATCAATCCCCTCCCATCAGCCATCGATACCATCTCCTTTGCCTCTTTAGAGGTTAAGGCCATTGGCTTTTCAACAAAAACGTCCTTCCCTTTCTTTAAACATTCTCGACAGATGGTTAAATGGCTATCTGCTGGCGTCACCACATCCACCCCATCTACTGAATCAATGAAATCAAGGTAATCTGTTGAGAGATGGTCAGATTGTATGGAGAATTCTTCGCATGCCTTTATTTGGCCTGGGTCGGAGTCTGATACGAAAAGTTCACCTACCAACTTCTGAAGAGCGATCAGATGATTCTTCCCCCATCTTCCAATTCCAATCAATAAGATCTTCATTCTCAACCCTCACTGTCCTTAAGATTTTTCCGGACCCTCCCTGTTTTCTTTTTTCAGAGAATAAAAAAAGAATCTCTTCATAAAATAGGTCCCCCAAACCAAAAAAAGAAGAGATACCATATACAAGCTCCAGGCTCTGTGTTCTATGATCGGGAAAAGATTGAAGAAAGCAAATCTCTTAACCTCTCTTGCAACATCAATGTTATTGTCCTTAAAAATTAACATATCTTCGGAAATCATATCCTCATGGACATTTATTTTTAACAAGTGATGAAATTTCCCCCATTCGGGTTGCCAACTCTTTAATCCTCCTCCCCCTCCTCCCAGGACAATCATTTGGACGCCTTTTGTGGATATTCTCCGATATCCATGGTAATGGCCAAAAAAACAGGTATGGACTTTAAATGATTCTACAAGCTCGAAAAATTTTTCCTCATCCGGAAGACTACTTTTCCCTTTATCTCTGACAAGCCTCCTTGGTGGATAATGGATAAATATGAAGATATACCTTCTCCCTTCTCCTTTTTGAGACAATGTATCATGAAGATAATCTAAATAGTCTGTAGGTCGTCTTGGATCGATTTCACATAGAATAAAAAGGCAATTATTAAATATGAAATGGAAGCTTCTTGATCCATATATGGAATCGAAAACCTCTGGTGTGACTCTATGATGATTCTTCCCTCTATTTGAGGGAAAATACTCAATATCGTGATTTCCTGGAGCGAGGAATATTGGAAACGAAGGTTTAATCTCCATGGAGAGATTCATCTGGAAAAACCGATGGTCCAATAAATTGGGGCTGTTAACGAAATCACCTATATGGATTAGGAAGGACACATCCCCTTTATTCATAGCCAGTTTGAGTAAGTTCTCTGCAACTTTACTATTATGGGTATCACTGATGATCAGAAAGGAGAAAGGGAAGCCTCTTTCCTTCAATATATTTGCATTGGAAGTCTTGTTTCCAATTAAATCATAATAAGAAAGGTTCTGATAATCCCGATAGAATTTAATGATCCATCCTGAGAGGAAAGTAAAGAATAAAAAAAGAAGACTTAAGCATAACCAAATTAAAGCCTTTCTTTTTGTCTTTTTTAATTCTAAGGATCCCATAATTTTTTAAACCTCTCTTTCTATATCAGCCCTCAGAATCTCTTTCCATAATTAAGTATGTTTTGATTGGCCACCTCAAACGCGTCACTTCCTACGACTATCCATGGGATAGCTTCGGGCAGAATTCCCAGGATAGAACCTATTAGGCCGTGAGGATGCTGTATGGGCGATATTGCCAATAGAAAATCGATGATGAGCCCCTTCATCGGGACTTGGCAAAATATAAAGACGAAGGGTACAGTGGAATTTCTGTAAAAATAACCCTTGAGGCGGCCAGTCCTTGTCCAGTGTTTTAAAACAAATTCCCATCCTAAAGAGAGCCGATGTAATTTCATACCTTCAGTGTAACACATGCCTCTGGCTCAGGAATTTTAACTTTCTGACTTATTGGTTTGAGACAAGGAGTATATCTTTGGAGCCCACCAATCTTTTATTTATGATGTATAAAGGAATTCCGAGCTCCTTCTCCTTCAGCTTTTCATACTCATGATGTTGGATCAGGCAGAATACCCTCTCCTTGGATCGGAAAAAGGTGACCATCTCATCCTCACTCCTAATGTCCACAATGGGAACAATCCCTGTATAGAAATTATATGGGCCAATCGCAAACCCTCTGTACATGCCCAGCTTATCTCCGGGTTTCATCGCCTGTCGGATCTCCTGAGAAAGGAATCGGGCAGATTTGTAAGGATCGATCTTAGGGAATATGAACCGAGTGCTATAAAAAAACGTGATTCCAACAGTTAACACAATCAGCAGGAAGACCGTAGATCTATGCATTAAGCGATGGGCGATAGGAAGGAGAATACCCAAACTCAGGATGACAACGAGAAATGGGAGATAACTTTCATAGGAAACATAAGAAAGATAATTTGCCCCTGCTCTTGCTTCTTTTAAAATTGCTCCGCTCAGCCTTGAAGTGTGAGGATCTATCGAGAAATTAGCTATAATGGGAATCAGGAATGAAGCTATCCCCGTAATAATGAGGAGAAATGCAAGAAGGTATATGGGCAGAGAAATCTGGATTCCTTTCGTTGAGTCCCACCTGGCATTCGAAATATAGTTGTTCCAGAAGTTTCCAACCATAATCGAAACAGCAGGATAAAGGGGTAGAAGATAAATTGCCCGTTTTCCTTTAGAAAGGCTGAAGAAAAGAAAGATTGATACAAACCATACAAGGAGGAAAAGAAATTCCTTTCCTATTCCCTCTTTCCTTTTTGAAAGGGTAAAAGCCACAACACCTGGGATAAACAAAGTCCACGGTAGAAAATTCGCAGGGAAATTTAAGAAATAATAATAAAAAGGCTGAACATGGGTCCAACCCCTTGCGTAAGCATCGACCGTATGCTTAAAGAGCGTCTCCTGGAAATAGGCCCTTCCACCTGAATAGACTGCTGGGATATACCACAAAAGTACAATTATAAGAAACATTATCATCCCAGGAATAAGTCTCATCCTCTTGATCCCGTTCCAATCCTTCTGTATGCCGAGATAGATCAGGCTAACCAGAAGGGGAAGAATAAACCCAACAGGACCTTTGGTCAAGGTCGCCAGGGCCATTCCAATATAGAACCCGAAAAATTTAAAACCGCTCAAGGGATTTCTCTCAGTTTTTTCCATTTCTTTATGTGGGTACCATGTTAGAAAACAGTGAATAGAAGCTGTTGTAAAAAAGGTAAGTGTAGAATCAATATTTCCTCTTGTCGAGAGATAGGCGAACTCAAAGCTCGTTGCAAGGATGAGACTGGAAAGAAACCCTGTGCGAGATGAATAAAGATTCTTCCCGATGAAATATGTTAGCAGGACAGTTAGCGTTCCGAAGAGAGCTGGCGGAAACCTCACCGCAAATGAGGTGAAGCCTCCCCAGAGATAGGAGGAGAGGCCAATCATCCAGAAAAAGAGTGGAGGTTTATCCCCATAGACCTTTCCATTAAGGTGCATTAAAACCCAATCCCTCCGATCCACCATTTCCCTCGCTACTTCAGCGTAACGAGGTTCATCCGGATCCCAGAGGTCCCAGCGGCCTATTCCCAACATAAAAAGAAAGATACAAAAAAATAGAAGAAGAATGATCTGCGCCCATGACCCCTGGAAAATCCTTTCTATTTTTCGAATCTCATCTTTATTAGAAAAATTGGATTTCATCACAAATTCTTTATCATTTAAAATTTTGCCTTTTGGGCTTTATTTTAATTCCTTTCAAAGTTTTTATCAATCTAAAATCTCCTTAATAATGTAAGGCAATAGGAGAAGTAAACGGGGAAACTCAACCCTAATGGATTGACAGAAATATCTATTAATTAGCCCTAAATTTTTGAAGGGTAAGACTTTAGGGAACCATCGAGGGACTTCTAACATATATCTACGATATGACTCCCCATACTTTTCCAAGAGATGGATTTCTTCGTAACGAACTACGAGCGAGTAGAGATATAAATGATAGAGGAGTGTGGCTGGAACAAACCACAAAAGTTCTGAAATAATAATGGCGCCAAGGCAGATTAGTATATTCCCTATATACAGAGGATTTCTGACGAATGAATATGGTCCTGTAATGGTCAAATTTTTTCGGACCCTTAGGCCGTAGCGCAGATGCTGCTGTGCCCATATACGAATAATTGCCCCCATTAAAAAGATACATATTCCAAGTGGCCAGACAAACGTCTTTTCTATTTCCCAGTCAAACCAGATAAGTGCAAAAATCATTGGTGGTGCAACCAAATAACCTCTATAGCGATAGAAGCTCTTTGGAGCGATCATTTTAAATTATTTTTAACGAAGGAAGATTAAATGAAGATTAAATGAAAATGAAGATTTCTTAATTTATGGAATGTGAGGTTTAACCTTTTAAGATCGGCAAATAGACGGAGAAAGTAGAACCTTGATTTAACTCACTTTCGACTTCGATCTTACCATGGTGGGCATGGGCGATCCACTGGGCAATGCTCAGACCTAAACCTGCCCCGCCCCTTTCTCGAGATCGGGACTTATCCAAACGATAGAATCGTTTAAAGATATTCTCCCGCTCCTCTTCTGGAATCCCAATTCCCGTATCTCGAATTCTCACAATAGCTGCCTCTTTATTCTTTTCGAGAGTAATAAGAACCCACCCCTTTTGAGTGAATTTAATGGCATTATCAATTAGGTTTGTGAATAGCTGCTGTAGCCTGACTTTATCTCCTTTTATCATTACCTCTTCAATAGGACCAATCTTCAAAATGAGACCCTTCTGCTCAGCCAATATTTGAAAAAGGGAAACAATAACACTGATAAGGGTATCTAGTCGAAGGGGAGCCATTTTCAATTCCGCCTGGGAACCGTCCGCTTTAGAAAGAAGAAGCAGATCGTTGACCATCCGAATCAGGTAGTCAAATCTCTCTATAAAATGAGCCAATCCCTCCTGATATTCCTCAGGCGGTCTTACCTTCGAAAGCAGAACTTCTGCCTCTCCCCTCAGAGCACAAATTGGAGTCTTTAATTCATGAGAAGTATCGGCTGTAAACTCAGCCAATCGTTTAAAGGAATCCTCCAACCTGGCAATCATCCCGTTAATAGTATGGATGAGTTCATCCATCTCATCCTTAGTCCCTCTCACTTGAAGTCTCTCGCTTAAGTTTTCTGAGGTAATGGCCCGGGTCTTTGAAGCAATATAACCAATAGGGGAGAGGGAGCGTCTTGCCAGAGCCCACCCTCCAAGCGATCCAAGGGCTAAAACGATCAGAAGAGCTATCAAGATATTGTTTCTAAAATGAACTAAGTTCTTTCTCACAAAACGAAGGTGGGTCCCAACTTGAATAATTCCGTTGAGCGTCCCATTCTTATGAAAAGGAGTGCTTATGAGTCGATAGGGTGTCCTTCTCTTTGATGAAAAGAATCTCTCCCGGGTCTCCTTACCGAGCATTGCATTGGCCAATACTTCTTCAGAAACGGCATATCCCAGTTCTCCGAACCCTTTTGAGGTATAGAGAGGTATCCCTTCCCTATTCAAGACCTGAAAAAAGAAAGGATAATACTTCCTCCCCATCACTTCATCTTCAAATCTCATCAGAAAATGGGTCTCCTGAGGGGCCTGTGACAACACCCTCTCCATTTCCATGGTCTCGTCCAGAAGAAACTGGTCGATCTCCTTAATGAGCTGGTGTTTTAATCGTAGATATAGAAATCCTGAAATAATTAAAGCAGAAAGGAGAAATGTTAATGTATACCAGAGGGTTAATTTAAAGTCAGTTCTTCGGTAGAATTTAGCCCCTATCTTCAAGGATATATCCTACCCCCTTTACTGTATGAAGAAGTTTTGGTTCAAAATCTTTGTCGATCTTATTTCTTAGATTGGAAATGTGGACATCCACAACATTGGTTGAAGGATCGAAATGGTAATCAAAAACTTTCTCCAAAATCATCGTCCTTGTCAGTACCTGACCAAGATGTCGCATAAAAAACTCAAGAAGGGCGTATTCTTTGGGAGTGAGTTCGATCTTTATATTATCTCTGAAGACTCGATGACCGTCAGTCTCTAATTTTAGATTCGAAAATTGTAAAATAGATGTAGATTTAACCTCGCTGGTCCTCCTTAGAATGGCTCGAATCCTTGCTAACAGTTCGTTAAAAGAAAATGGTTTAACAATATAGTCATCTGCACCCGAACCTAATCCATAAACAATATCTTTCTCGGAGTCTTTCGCAGTTAAAAAGATGACAGGGGTTGATATTGCCTTTGATCTCATTTCTCTTAGAATATCCCTTCCATCCACTTTTGGAAGCATGATATCAAGGATGACCAGATCATAATTTTCATGGAGAACAAGATATAGGCCTTTTTCTCCATCATAGGCCACATCTACATTGAATGTGTTTTCTAATAATCCCTTTTTTAAAAATCCAGAAATCCCTCGATCATCTTCAACCAATAAAATTTTCATCCCTTCCTTACTCCTCCTGTCTTAATGGCTGATTCTTTCACTGCCTGCGCCACCTGTTCAGGAACCTTTCGATTCAATACGCGGGGTATAATATAATCCTCATTCAGTTCTTCTTCTGAGACCATTTGAGCAATGTCATTGGCCGGCGAAAAGGGCATCTGTCGATTTATCTCTTTGGCCTGACAATCCAGGACACCCCGAAAAGGACCTTTCTTTTATTGGATTCATATTCTCTTTCCTTCCTTCATAAAGTATCCCGCTTCGATCACATCCAATAATCTCCTTAACACCATACGCCAAGAGAAGATCTATTGTAGCCACTCCCGCAGCCCCCAACTTGAATTGGGTGCCTTGATCATTGCTTCTTCCGTTTCTTGAACTCCTTATATCTCTTCTTAGCTTCTTTTATAATTCGAATAGCCGATTCTTGATCCTCCCAACCCTCTACCCCTGTCTTTTTATCTTCCAACTCTTTATATATTATAAAGAAATGTTCAATCTCCTTTAATAGATGAGGAGGAACATCAGAAAGAGAGTTTATATATGCCCATAATGGATCATGTAGGGGGACACTCAGGATTTTTTCATCAGGTCCTTTTTCATCCCACATCTTAAATAATCCTACTGGTTTAGCCTCGATAATACAACCCGGAAAAGTTGGTTCCCAGACAAGAACTAATGAATCAAGTGGATCTCCATCGAGTGCTATGGTTTCTAAAATAAAGCCATAATCACTTGGATAATGAACTGCGGAAAAAAGCATTCGATCAAATTTAATTCTTTTTTTCTTCAGGTCAAATTCATATTTATTTCTACACCCTTTTGGTATTTCTATCATAACGTTAATAATCATTTTACTTACCTCCTTATGAAAGTGTCAAATATGATTTTTGTTTCTCTTTTTATTCCGGCATCAAAACATAGAAATTCAAAGATTCCGTTCTAAAAGAAATTTTATTAATCTAATTCTAATCTTTTTTGAATCATTATACTTTAGAAAAATTTGGTTCCAACGCTTCCTCAAATTTTATAATTGAGGAGGTTATTACACCCATTCATACTTTAATTCTTATAGGTAGGATTACTGTAGTAATCCCATCCCACTGGAGACGACGTTGGATAGCAAAGGCTGTCTCATTGTGGAGCATTTTATGAAAGAGCCGAACCTGATGGAATACCAAGTGGCCTGCAAAAACTGTTGACTTCGGAAAATCTTCTACAATAGTTTTACATAGAACCGAAGCACTTTCCACCACATCGGTTCCGATATCGAAACGATAATCGGCCGGAAAACCAAGCCTTCTTGCAAGATCAACATATTTCATTAAAGATGTCTTTACCGACTCTTTCAATGCCTCCAATTCTCGGGCACCTTTAAAAGAACCAGAGTCTATCACGCCCACAGAGACAAAGATAAAATTTCTATAGAGATTTGGGAAATTTCGGACAATAGAGAGAAAGGTATGAATCCCGAAACCACTATACCCAGTCACCAGTTGCACAGCAGTCATCTGCGAAGGATCCAAAGGCTCCGTATTCCTTGATCCTACGGAGGGCAGATTGGATAACATCTCATCCAGTTTCCGGATACTCTTTTTAACATTTGTATAGTGTCTTCTGATTAAATAGCAAACCCCAATGACAAACGAAGTGATTAATAAAGTTATCCATCCCCCTACCATGAACTTTTCGATCAATGTAATCGAAAGGATGGTCAAACAGAGGGTCAAGCCTGTAAGATGAATGGGCAAATGTTTCTTCCAATCTTTTTCCGTTTTTCGATTCTTAATGAAGAATCGGGACATGCCGAGATTTGAAAGAGAGAAGGTTGCAAAGACATTGATGGCGTACATCACGACAAGGTGAGAAACGGCTCCCCCGGTATAGAGCAACAGGAAAATAGCCGCCGCTCCCATGAGGATCACTCCATTTTGCATGGTAAGCCGTTCGGAGAGGTTGGAAAAGCGATGGGGAAACCATGAATCAATGGCCATATTGGCCATCACCCGGGGGCCATCAACAAATCCGGTTTGGGCAGCAACTAACAGAAGAGCACCCTCTGAAAAGATGGTAATCAAAGCAAGCCAATGGCCTAATGGCCATTGATCGAAAAGATTCCCAGCAAGCACTGCATTGAGTGTCTGACCCTCGATGGGGTGTACTTTTAAAAGAAGATAACAGATAAAGATCCCACCTGCTGTGAGCGCTAAAGATGTGGACATATAAAGCATCGTTCGCTTTCCTGTGTGAACCCTGGGCTCCCGCATAATCTGTAATCCATTTGATACTGCTTCAATTCCTGTATAAGTACCACCCCCGAGTGAGTAAGCATGTAGAAAAAGGAGGAATAGGCCCCATCTTCCGAGCATGAAAACTCCATGTTGAAACTCTTTTCTTAGCTCCTCAGAAATTGGACCGATATCTCTAATATGGGTGAGTATACCATAGCCAAGCATAAGGGCATGTGTAATAATGAAAGTTAAAAAGATTGGGGCCAAAAAAATCACCGATTCCTTTACACCTCTGAGATTCAAAATAATAAGAATAGCAATTAACAGGACTTCGAAAGGCAATTTAAATAGATGGAGTTCCGATGGTAAAAAACTAAAAAGAGCATCTCCACAGGCAGCAATCGAAATAGCAATGGTCAGCATATAATCTACCAGAAGCGCACATCCTGATAGGACACCTGCCTTTTCACCCAAGGTATGGGTAGCAACCACATACCCCCCTCCTCCATGAGGAAAATGCTCAATAATGCGAGAATATGCATAGGAAATAATAAAAACGGTTATGGCAGTCGCAAGGGCCAAAAAAATGGCGAGGTAGGTATGTTCACCAAGGGCCTTAAAAGCCTCTTCAGGACCATAGGCTGAAGAGGAGAGACCGTCTGCCCCAAGTCCGATCCATGCAAGAAATGGGATTAAGGAGATTTTATGAAAAAGGGAGGAATCATTTATGTCTCGAGGAGGTCCGATTAATTTATGAAGAATCTTTTTAAGCAAAGATTGGTCATCTTCTAAGTCGCCTGACTCCATTTTTATTATTTAATGGATTAGGTTAATTTGTCTACCGTTTTCTTAAGAAAGCCCCTAATCCCCTTTTAAATAAAATTATAAAAAATTTTTTAAGAGCTTCTAAGGTTTAATTTTAGGATTAGGATACTCTGAAGTCAAGGTCAAAGCTTTATCAGGAAAGTGGATGACGCCTACAGATTTATATGGGGTAATCCCTTCTTCAAATGGACCAGCGAATCACCCTATAGGGAATCCCATACCGCCGATGACGAGTAGATTAAAGGTCCCTATATAGTGGAAATGCTCTGCAATACTTATAACATTAAACATTGTGAATATGATTTATTTCTCCTGCGCAAATCTTTTATAAAAGACCTCTTTGCCGAGTTCTGCCAGTATTATATAAGAGATCAGGATGATACTTAATGCAAAAAGAAAACCCCTCGGTACAGGACGAAATCCGAGAAGCGATGAGGAAGGAAGATAAGGTAATATGAGCGTTACAATGCCGATGATCAGGGGTGTCATTAAAAGATATTTACCAGGTCTACTCCTGTAAAAGGGCTTTCTGGTCCTTATTATGAGAACCACAAAAGAGGCTGAAAGAACAGACTCAATAAACCACCCTGTCCTGAAGAGCGTAGGGTCAGCCCTTAGAATAAACAAAAGCACCCCAAAGGTCATGTAATCAAAGACAGAACTCATTAACCCGAAGAATATCATAAACCTCTTTATGAACTTGATGTCCCATCTCCTCGGTTTTTTCACAAGCTCCTTATCCACCTCATCAGTGGCTATCGTCATCTCGGGGAAATCTGTGAGAAAATTTGTAAGGAGTATCTGCTTTGGAAGCATTGGAAGGAATGGCAGAAAAAGCGACGCCCCTGCCACGCTGAACATATTTCCGAAGTTTGCACTTGTTGCCATAAAGACATATTTTAATGTGTTGGCAAAGGTCTTTCTCCCTTCTACCACACCGTCTCTCAAGATTTCAAGTTCTTTCTCAAGAAGTACTATATCTGCAGCCTCTTTTGCTACATCCGCTGCGGTGTTTACTGATATTCCCACATCAGAGGCATGAATTGCTGTGGCATCGTTTATACCATCTCCGATGAATCCCACGACATGACCGAGTTTTTTCAATGAAATGATAATCTTTTCTTTCTGATTCGGGTCAACCTCAGCAAATATATTGACATTTTCTACTACATGGAGCATCGCCTCATCGCTCATCCTGTCAAGCTCCCCTCCGGTAACCAGATTCTTAATTGTAAATCCTACACTCTCTGCAGTATACCGGGAGATGAACCTGTTATCACCGGTGATGATCTTGAGATCAATCCCGAGTTCATAAAGTTCTGATACTATCTGTTTTGCATCGCCCTTTGGGGGGTCAAGGAAGAGTAGAAATCCAAGGAGGGTCATCCCTGATTCCTCTAAGGGGCTATATACCTTCTTCTCTTCGACCTTCTTGTATGCAATTCCAAGGATGCGAAGACCCTTTGCGCTCCATTCATGATAAAACCCGTTGATATTGTCCATATATGAATTTATCTCGTTCTCTTTCCCTTCAATCTCTACATACTCGCATACATCTAAGATCCCCTTTAATGCACCTTTGGATATAAGGATATTTCCGTTACTCTGCTCTTTTACAACTATACTCAAGCGTTTCCTCTGAAAATCGTAGGGTATTTCATCGATCTTCTCGTAGTTAGATATATCCTGCTTCTCAAAACTGACAATGGCTTCATCAATAGGGTTCTTCAGTCCTGTTTGATAAAATGAATTCAGAAATGCATAGAAGATAATCTTTTTATCTCTATTCTGTTTTATATCGAGATAATCATGCAGATAGACCTTTCCCTCTGTGAGTGTGCCAGTCTTATCCGTACAGAGGATATCCATTGTTCCGAAATTTTCTATGGATGCCAGTCTTTTCACTATTACCCCCTTTTTTGACATGGACTGTGACCCCTTTGAAAGGTTAATACTTATAATGGCTGGAAGGAGTTGAGGTGTTAGACCTACTGCAAGGGCAAGTGAGAACAATAAGGCTTCTATGACAGGATGATGGAAATAAACATTCACAGCAAATACTATCAAAATGAGAATAAGTGTGACCTCCATCAGGAGATATCCGAAACGCCTGACACCCCTTTCAAAGTCTGTCTCAGGCGCCCTCAAAATAAGCCTGTCAGCAATCTTACCTATCTCTGTATCACTGCCTGTTTTAACCACTGCCACAGTTGCAATACCACTTTCTACATTAGTCCCCATGAAAACACGGTTATTCCCCAAGCCCTTCTCTACAGGAAAGGTCTCACCTGTAAGTATCGCCTCATTTACAAAAAAGTCCTTTGCCTCTATGATTACACCGTCTGCTGGGATGATGTCCCCTGCAGAGAGAAAGACGATATCCCCAGGCACTATTTCCTCTATAAATACCTCCTTTTTCTTGCCGTCTCTAAATAGTGTTGCTTTTGTCTTTACCGTTTGAAGGAGCCTTTCAACCGCATTTGTGGCGCTGTATTCCTGAATAAAGCTTAAAAAACCGCTCAAGATGATTATGGCGAGGATGATGGCAGTATCTGTGAAGTCTCTGAGTACGGCAGATACAATGCTGGCAAATATTAAGATGAGAATGATGGGGCTTTTGAATTGATCAAAAAACAGTGACAGTCGGGTTTTCTTCTTCTTCTTTTTTAAGATATTATGTCCAAAGACTGAAATCCTCTTTTCGACCTCGGTTTCAGAAAGGCCAGAAATAGATGTTCCGAGTTGTCGAAGCAGTTCATCAATCTCTGTCTCCCAATATCTTTCTGGAACTTTCATTATTTACAGCACCTCAAAGGCGATCATCAATGAAAAGAGTGTTATAAAAAGACCGGAAAGAAAAATTATGTCTCCTATCCTTCCTATGGAAAAATACAAAATACGCTGGAGAAAAGAAACTGTGTTATTGGTACTCCGCCTAGAATTTCAGAAAATTGATCGGTATGAAGCATAATCCGAGCGTGCTTGAAGATGTTTGCAATGTTTGAAGCTATCCCTAAACCAGAGGCCTTCTTTTAAGACTATCGAATTTTCATCCGTCATGTTTTCATCAACCGTAACTTTCAATATCCGATGGAATCTCATCAAGACAAGTGCAACCAAATTTAGGCCTTTCTTTTCTAGAAATCATATTCCCCCTCGATCATCTCTACCCCATAAAATCTTCATCCCTTCCTTCCTCCTCCTGTCTCAATGGCTGCTTCTCTCACAGCCTGCGCCACCAGCTCAGGACCTTTCGATTCAATACGCTGGGTATAATATAATCTTCACTAAGCTCTTGCTCGGAAACCATTTGAGCAATGG
>CALIBK010000058.1 GCA_938045955.1 uncultured bacterium
GAAGCTTTATAAAACGGGCCATCACCTTATCCCTCGGGATGGAAACATAAACGCGCTCTTTCCGGATGTGATGCTTCGCCATAAAATCGTTGATCAATCCAATCACCCGTGCTTCCCGTTCATCCTTTTCTTCAGGGGGGAGCTCATAGTCCGAATAACTTAGAACTTTAACCCCTCCAAGAGACTTCTCGAGAAGAATTAGAACGAGGCGGTTTGTTCTAAAATCGATACCAAAAGCTTTACGAAAAAACAACACAGAATCCTCTTATTTTTAAAAAATCGAATCTACCCATTGAATGATCTTATATTTATCTTTTTCTCTCAGGTCAATCTTCACAAGGACCTTCAATCCCCGCACAGATTTCCCTTCCGATCCCCTCGCCTTCGATTCTATTGTAAAATAAGGGCTTCTCGTTCCATAGGTAATATATTTCCCAATCTCTCCCATAAGGGGTGTAAGTTCAGGAACCCGCCGTAGAAGATCCATTTGATTCTCGAAGGGCCTCTCCTCTCGAGATTTAGAAATGAGCTGAGCCATCTCTTTGGAGACCCCCAACACGACTCTCATGACCAGCGGAGAGGCACTGTTGATGTCGATCTGTTCCCCAGAAGCGTAAATGGAAAAAATATTTTTTAACCCTATCCTCTCTTCCCTCCCCTCCTTCTCCATGATTCCATCGAAGAGCTGGGGGGTCACCCCTCTGACCAATAACAGCTCCTCAAGGGAATCCAAAGGGCCATTTTTACATTCATAGGGTTCTGGAAGGGATCGGTAATAATCGGTCTCAGCTCCATTGAGTCGATAAAAATCGTCTGGATCTCTCCAATCCAGGATGGAATCCACCACGATATCCCTCGCTTCTCCTTCAAGACCCAGATTCCCAATAATTTTACGAAGGAGACTCTCGGAAACGTGATTGATATTCACCTTCCCGTCCTCTCCCATTACTTTGACCTCACATCTTCCCTGACTGAAGGGGATCGTATAAGATCTTCCATCTGTGACCCATTCTTTCTCCTCCGGTTTAAGCTCTTCTGATTCAAGTGTCTTTCTCTTCTGGTGAATTCTCGGATCTTGTCTATATATCAACTCCAAAATCGCTCGATACACCCCACCTTTGGCCATCTCATAAAGTTGGAGCTCTTCTTTATATTGATTCGTGAGGTTCACCTCTGTCCTCATCCCGAAACAGAACTCTAACACGATGACAGATAAAACGGCAATGATCCAGAGGACCACTAAAAGGACGATCCCATTTTGTCCATTCGATCCAATATGAAGGAAATGGGGCTTCTTTTTACAGCTCATTGAACTCCTCGTGGAAGGACTCTACGCATCACCGGAGAAACTCTTATCGGTTCAAACTGGTGGGCGGAGATGGGAAGAAGAAGGGAAAAGGAGGTCTCTCCCCCTTTCTTCTTTAAAGAGAGATTGAGCTTAATCGCTTTTGGTAACTCCTTTCTCTCTTTTCCATCCCATTCTTTAAGCCACTCCTCCCTTTGGTTTTTTGAAGAATCTTCTTCTTGGTAGTATTCAAAAGAGAGTCTTGAAATTCCCTCCATCAACACATCCGCTTTTTCCCTCTTTAGTTCTTCTTCAAAGAAGCCTTGACGAAGGACTCTCTGCTCATAAAACACGAGGCGTCCTCCTTCTCCATTCTCCTCGAATTGATAAAAGGTACAAACGAACCCCTCCGATCGATTTCGTTTCATCGGTAGGGAAGAAACAAATTTGAGGGCCTGCGATTTCCCTTCAAAAGCCAGATAGTCTCCTTCAGCCTTTTCGGTTTGAACCCGATAGGGGAACGCTGATCTGATCTGTCTCGAAAGGAGTTCCGATAGAACCCTCACCTTTTGGTACTCTTCTTTGATGGTTTCGCCTCGATCCCATGCAGAAAGGCTTAACCGAAAGGCCCCGAAAAGAATCACCACGATCCACCCCAGTATCGTGAGGGTCACGAGGACTTCCATCAGGGTAAATCCTAATTCTCTCTGACTCATAGGAACCTTAACTCGGTTTCCCACCTCCTTCTTCCTTCAGAATCCGATAGGATTCTATCTGGATAGACCTCTCCTTAAGTCCTGATTTCCAAAATACTCGAAGTTTTACATGGATGAGGTTCGCTGGGGGTTTAAAATCTGGATCTATTGCTTCAGGGAGGAGAATGACTTTCTCCGTTTCTATCTTCCAGCGATAGGTTGGATCAAACTCCCCTTCTTCGACCCCTTCCTCTACAGGAGGTTTTAAATTCAATTCCTCCATTTTCGCCCGAGCATACTGGGTGGCCTGCGTATATTCCTGAGAGACCCTCCCCAGTCGAAGTCCTCCGGAGAAGAGTTCAATGATCATCATTAATCCAACACCCAGAAGGGCTATGCTGATCATGACCTCGATAAGCGTAAACCCTGTTTTTGTTCTCATTTTAAGTTAAACCTTTTGGATCTCTACCATTCCAGTTAAAAAATGGACCTGAATGAGATATCCCTGATGATCCACCCCCTCGAGGACAAAGGACCCCCCATTGGACCCTCCATTGGGATAGAATTCAATCGTGGGATATTCTGAAGGATAAAAAGAAGGGGGAATCTTCACTTCCCGGAAACCGATCCATTTGGGGAGAAAAAAGTTTTGGATGAAACTCCCCTGTTTGCGATTCTCATCAGAGTCTTCTTCGTAAAGGGTTAAAGATCGGATCCTGATCTCCTTTAAATTAGAATCAAAAAGAATTTGGTATATCCTTCCTCGATGGATCGCTTCGCTTCGACTATGTCTGAGAAGGGCGGAAATCTTCTGTGCAGTCGTTTTCAATTCAGCTGATTTATAGAATCTGGAAAGGGAGGGGGCGACCAAAGCCAGAGAAAGACTAAAGATAAAAAGGACCAAGATAAGCTCGAGAATCGAAAATCCCTCTCTCTTCATTTACTGGTATCCCTCCAGCTCACCACATCCTGATTCTCCCCTTCTCCCCCTTCCACTCCGTCCAGTCCATAGGAGAGAAGATCATATTCCCCATGCTCGCCAGGACATTTATAGATATAGGGCCTCCCCCATGGGTCAAGAGGAATATCTTTTGGGAGATAAGGGCCTTTCCATTCTTCTACCCCGGAGGGCTTTTCTCTTAGCGCTTTCAAACCTTCCTCCGTTGTTGGATATCTTCCCACATCCAGCCTAAAAGCATCGAGGGCTGTCCCGAAAAGCTCAATCTGGGCTTTAGCTGCCTTCTGCTTTGCCTGGGTCAGCTTCCCAAAGAGTCGTGGCCCTACCAACCCAGCTAAAAGACCGATAATGATGATGACGATCATGAGTTCAATAAGGGTAAATCCTCTCTCTTTCATTGCCTTCCGTTTTCTCATCCGATTTGCTCCGCTCTCCTGTTAAAAAGGAATTTCATTGACACTGAAGATGGCCAATAGCATGGAAATCACGATAAACCCGATCAATCCTCCCAGGACAAGAATGACTATCGGCTCGATCAGGGAAATTAGACGTTTCATCGAATTTTTAACGCTCTCTTCATAAAGTTCAGCGACTCGAAGAAGCATTTCGTCCAGTCGTCCCGTCTCCTCTCCTACACCAATCATATGAACGGCCAGAGGGGGAAAAATAGCTGTATCCCCTAAGGCCTTGGAGATACCTTTCCCTTCTCTTAACTTCTCCTGAAGATAAGTAATGGCTCCCTTGAAGACCTGGTTTTGCGAAATCTCCTTCACCAGTCCAAGGGCTGACAAGATGGACACACCGCTCTGAAGAAGGGTTCCAAGGGTTCTTGCAAAGCGTGAGACTTCGATTTTCTTGATGATCTCCCCAATGACAATCCATTTTAATTTAAATTGATCCCAGCGAAACCTCTCATTCTCGCTCCGGGTATAAATCTTTAATGCGAGATAGAGAAGCAGGATCGATCCAGCTCCTATCCACCAGTAATCCCTGACAATGTGGCTCGCTGAAAGAACAAACTGGGTAGGAAGAGGAATCGCCTGTCCCATATCGGAAAAAATCCTTGCAAATCTTGGCACCACAAAAGTAACCAGGATAATGACAGAGATTCCACTCACGAAGGTTAGAATGAAGGGATAGATCATTACCGATACGATATGTTCCCGAATTTCTTTAATTGTTTGAAGATACCCACTCAGGCGGATAAGAATCTTCTCCAGGAATCCACCCGCTTCTCCGGCTCTGATCATACTCACATAGAGTTTGGAAAAAACCTTTGGATAAGTTTCGAGGGCATCGGCGAGAGAACTTCCCCCTTCTACCCTTCTTAAAACGTCCTTGATCACTTCTCTTAATTTCATGTTCTCCGTGAGTTCTCTTAAAATATGAAGGCTTCGATCGATCGGGAGTCCTGCAGCCACGAGCGTGTAAAGTTCCTGGGTGAACACAAGGAGTTCTCTGATCCCGATCCGTTTAGGGAAAAGGGAAGGAAGATGGAGGAGCGATTCCTTCTTTTCGGCTGATTGAATTCGGATAGGAATATAACCGAACCGGTGAAGGCTCTCGACAATAGCCTCTTCATCCCTCCCCTCCATGGAGCCCTCAACCGTTTGACCGCTCAGTGTGGTAGCTTTATATAAAAACTCGGGCATAGAGATTATAAAATCAATGACTCCTCTTCTTGGGTTACCCGCAGGACTTCCGAGACCGTGGTAATCCCCTGCTTTACTTTTAACCAACCATCCTCCCGGAGGGTCTTCATCCCGTTCTTTCGGGCAGCCTCTTTTAGAATATGGGAGCCTCTCTTTTCCAGGATGAGCTTTTGAATATCCTCGGTGATCTTGAAAAATTCAAATATCCCTGTTCTTCCCATATATCCGGTATGTGAACAATGCTCGCATCCTCTGACATTAAAGAAGTCTATTTCCTCTTTTTCAGGGTCTATTTTCATCTCTTTTAAAATGGTTGGAGAGGGGGTATAGGGATATCGACAATAAGGACAGGCTATCCTTACTAATCTCTGGGCTAAAATTCCAATTACAGTGGAGGATAAAAGATAATCTTCTATTCCCATATCGAGGAGCCGGGTAATGGCACTCGGAGCATCGTTGGTATGAAGGGTACTGAAGACAAGGTGACCTGTGAGAGCAGAATGAATCGCTATTTCAGCCGTCTCTGTGTCTCTGATCTCTCCAATCAGGATTACATCTGGATCCTGCCGAACGATGGATCGGAGGGCATTGGCAAAATTTAAACCGATGGAAGGTTTAACCTGAATCTGATTGATCCCCTTCAACTGGTATTCCACCGGGTCCTCAACAGTGATGATCTTCTTTTCTGGAGAGTTGATTTTCTCTAAGGCACAATAGAGAGTCGTTGTCTTTCCACTTCCTGTTGGACCGGTGACCAGAATAATTCCATGAGGTCTCTGAATGACCTCTTTGAAATCTTTCAAAACCTCTGCTGAAAAACCTAATTTCTCAATATCCAGTAGGGTACTCCCTCTGTCGAGAATCCTTAAAACCACACTCTCCCCGTAAATCGTTGGAATGGTGGAAACCCTGAAATCGATTTCTTTCCCCTTCACCTTTAGCATGATCCTTCCATCCTGAGGAAGTCGTCTTTCAGCAATATTCAACTTGGCCATGATCTTTACCCTTGAAACAATGGCCGCCTGAAGTCTTTTGGGAGGGGATTCTACATCATGGAGAACTCCATCAATGCGATATCGGACCCTAAATTGATTTTCAAAGGGTTCGAAATGAATATCACTGGCTCTCATCTCGATGGCCTTGGTGATGATCAGATTGACCAAACGGATTACCGGTCCCTCGGAGGCCATATCTCTGAGTTGATCGATATTCTCTTCCTCTTCCATCCGGTATTCCGGGATACTCTCCATTCCCTCGATAATTCTTCCTATGGAATCCTCATCAAACCCATAATAGCGTTCCAGTGCTTCTAATATTTCGCTTTCTCTTCCGGCGAGAACTCGAATTCGACAATTAGTTGCAAGCCTTATGGCATCCACAGTATAGAAATCCAGAGGATTACTCATGATGACGGTAAGCTCACGGTCTTCGATACGGGCGGGAATGAATTTTGCCTCCTTCATAAATTCAAGGGTGAGGTGGTTGACCAAAACGGGCTCTTTGGGATAATCTTCTTGATTCGCAAAAGGAACCCCATAGAATTCTTCAATACCTTTTCGGTAGCCCTCTTGGGTAAGAAGACCCGAATCTATGAGGTATCTCTCTAATAAAAAGGGATCTCCGGAATGGATTGAGGATTCTATTTTCCCTACCTCCGTTTTCGGGATTAATCCCTTTTCAACAAAAAAAGAAATTATCCTCTTCGAAATCATTCCTTTCATATATTTTATTAATTAAATCAAATTTTTATAATTTATGCAAGAGGATTCATTTTAATAATCAATAAGCAATTTTTATGCCTAATTTTATCTTTTTAGTCATGAAAAGGTTTAACGTAGAAATCCCCTTAAAATGAACTTATCCAATCTTCCTCTCGGGTTTATTTTGATAGAATACTTGTTATTCTATAAAACGATGGTTAGCAATTTAACTTTTAAACGTTCGCATTTGAAGGGTTTGAAACCCTACTTCCCCAATCTTTTTATGACTTCTTCATAGCCTTCAAAATTTCGACTTGACAAGTGGAAAAAATTATGTTTTAAATTTTAATAAATTTGGGGGAATAGATGTCATTCTTTTATTTCTTTTACTTTTATTTTAACAGGGGTCACCCATAGGGACCTTACCTGAATGGGAAAGGAAAGCCATGGGTGACCTTATCGGGCCCCATGGCTTTTTTCATAAAAAAAGCCATAAGGGGAAAACCTTATGGCTTTTTTTTATGAAAAATCTACAAAGAAGAAAGGAGTATTTAAGAAATGGCCATCTCAAAAAAGGTAAAAGATGCCTTAGAAGGGGCTTCCTGGGTGAGGCGAATGTTTGAAGAAGGAGAAGAACTTAAAAGGATTTATGGAGAAGAAAATGTCTATGATTTCTCTCTTGGAAATCCGAATCTTGAACCTCCAGAAGCCTTGAAGAGAGCGTTAAAGGAACTTGCTAATCACCCCATTTCAGGAATGCATCGTTACATGCCCAACAATGGCTATCTCGAAACAAGAAAGGCGATTGCCGAGTACCTCAGGGAAGAATCCAATTTACCTTTTACGGAAAACCATGTAGTGATGACCGTGGGGGCGGCAGGGGGACTCAATGTCGTCCTGAAAGCCCTTCTGGATGAAGGAGATGAGGTCATCGTTCCTTCCCCTTTCTTTATGGAATTTAAATTTTATATTGAGAATTCAGGAGGAGTCATTCGATTAGTTCAAACCAATGAAGATTTCTCACTGAATCTTAAAAATATTGAGGAAGCCATAAACTTGAAGACAAAAGCCGTCCTGATCAATACTCCAAACAATCCGACCGGGGTAATCTATGATGAGAAGTCCATAAAAAATTTGGGGGCTCTATTGGAGCGAAAAAGCCGAGAACTGGCGAAAACCCTCTATCTCATAACAGATGAGGCTTATCGACGGATCGTCTATGACCAGATTCAACTCCCCATTCCCTTTCATTTCTACTCTCATACCATACGGGTCACTTCTCACTCAAAGGACCTCTCCCTTCCCGGAGAACGGATCGGTTATGTCGCTGTTCATCCTTCGTGTGAAGGAGTTGAAGAATTGATGGCAGCCCTTGTATTTGCCAATCGAACCCTTGGCTTTGTGAATGCACCGGCATTGATGCAGAGGTTAGTGGCTCCCCTTCAGAGGAACTCCATCAACATCAGAGAATACGAAGAGAAGAGAGACCTTCTCTATTCCTCCTTGATCTCTTTTGGATATGAGGTGGTCAAACCCCAGGGAGCCTTCTATCTCTTCCCCAAATCACCCATTGAGGATGACTTGGCTTTTGTTCGAGAGCTTCAATCGAAAAGAATTTTAACTGTACCAGGAAGAGGATTTGGAAAACCAGGCCACTTTAGAATCGCCTATGCGGTAGATAAGAAGGTAATCGAGGGAGCCCTTCCAGGATTTAAAGAAGTCGCAAAGAAATACGGTTTGGGGAAGAGATAAGACTAAAAAAACTGGTTCGTCTCTTCTATCTCGACCCCCAAAATTACTGATAGGAAAGGATGTTAGTAAAAGGATAATGAATAAGGGGCTCTCGGGTTCCATTTTACCCCCCTTTATTGAATCGGTGCTATCGTAAAAATAAAGGAACTCCAGAAAGAGTGTGAAGAGATCTGGAGGAGGAGATCTCTCTTCCAAAGATATAATCCTCCCCAGAACCCTCCGGCCACAAAGGAAGAAAGAATGAGCATAGGATTTAACGAAAAGAGATGGACTCCTGTATAAAGAGCAACGGAAATGAATGTTCCCCACAGGCTTCCTATTCTATTCATGAGATGTTTCTGAAGAAATCCTCGCCAGAAGATTTCTTCTCCCGGACCCGTCACGAAGAAAAGAAGTAGGAAGACGGCTGCCCTATGAGTCCCTGAGCCTAAAGCATAGATTGCCCTGACCTGTGTTTTAGCTTCAGGGAGAATTAAAGGGGCTATTTCATGCCCAAAGTGGAAAATGAGATAGAGGAGAAATGCTGAAAGGAATCCATAGAGAATGGAGAGGGGATTGAAAGAGATTCTGGGTTTTTCCCATAGAAAGGAATAGCATGAAACCGAAATGACGGACAGAGCTATCTTTACCCAGAAATTTCCCCCATTCCAACCAAAGGTAAAAGCCCAGCCAAAGGAGGCTAAAAGGACCGCCCCATAGATCACAGAGGAACCACTCGATTAAGAATTAGAGAGATCATTAGAAAGAGGCCGAAAAAGGTGTTCAATTGGGCAGTAATGGCATCGGCAGCTTCCGGAATTCTATTCATAAAATCTCTCAAAAGCTGTATTGCCTTGGGGAGGGATAAGAAAACAATGAGTCCCCATGGGCTTAAGACCCCTGTTCCTACCATCCCGATCGTATAAAGATAAACGGCTAAAATCAGGGCGATAAAAAGGCGGAGACTTCGCCTCGTTCCAAGGAGAATGCCGATCGTTTTAATTCCTTGCCGGGAGTCATATTCGATATCCCGAATATTATTTGCCAGAAGAACCAATCCCACAAGCATTCCGAAAGGAATAGAAATGTAAAATACTTTAAGGGAAAGAGCCTGTCGTTGAACTGCATAGGCCCCTTCAAACATTAAGGGACCCCACATCAAAAAGACCAAAAATTCTCCAAAAGCCTTATATTTAAATTTAATGGGGGATGCGGTGTAGAAGAGGCAGGCGAAAAAACCGATTAGACCAATCCAAAAGACGAGCATCGATCTTATAAAAGAGAGGATGAGACCGATGGCCACAGTGATTCCGCTGAGAAGAACGGCTTCGGTTAAAAGTTGAGCTGGAGTGAGTAACCCGGAGAGGATGGGCTGAGGCCGATAACGGGCTGTGGGTGAATCTAATTGATCCACTTTGTAGAGGGTATCGAAATAATCATTGAAGGTGTTTGCAGCTCCATGGAAACAGAGAATACCGATACATACCAATAGAAACCATCCCCAGGAAATGGGTCCTTCCTCAGCTGCAAGAAGAGTCCCTGTGGAGACAGAAATCAGGGACATCGTAAATGACCAGGGACGGGTGGCAATAAAATAGTCTTTCAATCTCTTTGAGAGCTTTATCATCGTGACCATTTCAATATAAAAGAAATAAACTCGGATAGCAAGCCTGTAAGAAAGAGATGGGCATCGGGTTGTTAAAATGAACAGGCCGATGATTGACAGGAGGAATCTATTTTGTTTAAATAATTTAAACCTAAATTGAGCGATTTTTCACCATTAATTGAATCAAATATACTGGATTCCTGCTTCCGCAGGAATGACGACTGCCACCCGATGAATGAAAACGTCATTCCCGTGAAAACGGGAATCCAGAGTGGTTATCTTTAAATA